>CAZYAC010000308.1:0-3106 GCA_964645475.1 uncultured Saprospiraceae bacterium
TTCATTCGCAAACCTCCATACAAAAATGCTCCTGGAGCGGCTTCATAATACCTTCCTCCAAAAGCATTAATCCGGATATTATCCGCATATTTTGTTTGAAAAATATTATTTATTCCGATATAAGGAAAGAAGGTGATTTTATTAATTTCCAATTGATATTTTAGTGAAAGATTGGTAAGACTTTTTGCTTTTTGAAATACTTCGTTAGCATCATTGGTATATATTCTTCCCCAGAATTGTTGTTGAAGATCAAGGTTGAAATCGTTCGCTAGTGTAAAATTCAATCGGATATTTCCCTGAAAATTCGGTAATCCAGGAAGTCGATTTCCGTCGAAAATATTTCCATCTACTTGGTAATTAGCGAAAATGAAATTTTGCCACGACCAGTTGGTAGAAACCTGAATATCTTCTCCGAATTTTTGTTCGAATAAAATTTCAATTCCTTGTCTTTTGGTCTCGCCGACATTCCGAAAAAAAGTACGTCCCGGACTGGCTTCTAATTCAAATGGAAGCAGTTCGTCTTTGGAATTTATCAAAAAAGCAGTTATTTGATAACGATAATTCCTTTGAGATAAACCTTTGATACCTAATTCATAATGAACGGCTGATTGAGCGCGCAATCCTGAATTGAATCCGCTACCATCAGGATTGTTAGAAAGCTCATTAAGGGTCGGGGTTTCAAAGCTAGTGGAGAGATTTGCGAAAAGAGTAGTGGATGGATAAACGGAATAAGCCACCCCCGCAGAATAGTTGAAATTATTTAAGTTAAGTGTACCCGAATCATCTCCATTTGATAAAAAATTATCCGTTGTTTCGATGTGGTTGAGGTCATAACGTACGACGGTATTAAATATCCACTTTTTAAAAGAAAAATCATTGGCGAGAAAAAAACCACCATTGTCAAATCTTTCTTTTTGAGAAAATTCGAGTGGTCCAATAGCGGTGGAATTATTTTCAAAGCGAAGCCGGTTATCCCGTTGCCCTAAAAGTTCAAACCCCAATTGCCAGGTCCATTGTATTTTCTCCAATATTTTTTTTCCGGTCAAGTTGCCCCCGCCACCAAAGAAATTTCTTTCCAGATCAATCACTCCACGGGTTGAAAAAGGCAATCGTCCAAAGAAATTTCGGCGAGAATAAAAAGCGTAAGTGGAAAAGTCTAAATGATCCAATAATTTAGTTTCAAATCTAAGAGATCCTTTAGTTTGCTGAATGGCTTCTCCAGCCCGAAAATCCACATTTCTATCTCGTGCTGAACTTGGAATACTATCGAAGGTCATTAGATTAACACCACCTGGATCATTGGCCGTTGGACTATCCATAAAGTTGAATAGAAATTCTAATTTACTGTCTTTTGTAAAGGCTTGAATCCATCGAAAATTAAAGTTGGTGGATTGAAATTCAGCATGGTCTCGGTAACCATCATTGGTTTGATGGTTTGCATGAAAGATCAGACTGGTATTTTTTATTTTTTTACCGGTGGTCAATTGGTATTGTTGTCCGCCAAAGGCTTGTATTCCAGCACCAAGGTGGAGAAATTCTGCCTTCTTCTCAAAGCTGTTTTCGTCGAGGGTAGAGATATGGATGACTCCGCCAGAAGCATTTCCATAAAGGGCAGAAGCGCCACCTGGTAAAACCTCTATTTGTTTAAGGATCCCAAGATTAAGATTATCCAATTGTCCTTGTCCATCGGCCGTGGTTTCGGGAATTCCATCCACGATTAATTTTAGCCCACGAACTCCAAAAGCAGCCCGAGAACCAAAACCACGGATAGAAATACGTAGGTCTTGGGCTTTGTTGTTGGCATTGAGGGCGAAAACACCGGGACTATCATTTAAATATTCTTGTAGACTATTCTGCGGAATTTGGTCTTGGTAATTGGGCAATATTTGATAGACAGACGTAGCAGAACGCAGCCATGGTTTTTTAATTTTAAGAGCGCGGACTTCGATCGTTTCTAATTGGAGAAGGGGAGGAATAGAATCAGTTTGACCAAATAAAAAAATCGGGAGGAAAAGGATATTTACCAAAATGGTTTTTCTTAAAAGAGTATGGTATGTCATGAATTATTTAAATTAAACCCCAAGCATTTTGCAAAATTAATTTTTTAAACAACTTCATCAATAAGAATTTAAAATTTTCTTTAAAACATCTGTTCTTACTGCATATCCTTCAAATGTATTTAACGAACCTGCGAAATGAGTACCAACTACTCTGCCGCTAAAAATATCAATTACAGGAGATCCTGAATTTCCTACCAGTGTAGCGCAATCATGTTTGAAATCGAATTCGTATAGCATTTTAATATTTTTAATTAATCCAGGTTGTACTCTTTTTACGTCGTAAATATTATTAAAAATTCGTTTCCTTTTTAAGGGTAATTTATAATCTGCACTTGGAAAGCCAATGATGGCAATTGGTTGATTGACTTTTAACGGCTCGTTATACAACGAAAGAGGTGGCGGAAGTTTTTCACCATTTTTGTTAACTTTCTCAATTCTCAGGATGGCTATATCTGGAGTATGGTCGTAAATACTGGTATCATCTTCTTCTACATGAACTATCTCAATTACCTTGAATTCATAATCATGAATTCGTTCAAATTCTTCATTAAAATCAATCGTAATTTTTTCGAATCCTTTTTTCATCTGAAATTTTCCATTGACTTTTTCACAAAAGACTTCCGTTACATGTTGGTTGGTAACGACTAAATCGTCTGTTAACAACCAACCAGTTCCAGAAGGAAATTTCTTACCTCCTCTAACAATTTCAAAAATTCCAACAGAACTAACCGCTCGTTTGATATTTGATTTATAAGTGTTCATGATAGGAGCCCAAGGATGATCGGATGGAATTTGAAAGTCATGATCTTGAACCACAAAGGCAGGTCTAATATAGTCATGGTTTAGGATTTCGAAAAGTAATTCTTTATCAAGTGGTTCCTTTTCTATTATTTCCTCAATCTTAGATTGGCTGTCTGAAAGGAAAAGATTTTTATTCTCTTTAAATTTTTCAATTCCCTCTCCTATATTTTTTATTCGAAAATTTAGTATCGAATTAATAATCTTTTCACGGGTTGTTTTCATGGAAATGATGGATTGTTTGTTTG
>CAZYAC010000308.1:3206-6379 GCA_964645475.1 uncultured Saprospiraceae bacterium
TATCAAATTTTAAAAACCTCCATAATTCTTAAATGAGCCGCACCATTTAACCGACCATAAAGAAAAGCTTTTTGGTCAAATTGGACCGCCAAGCCATCTCCAAGTCGCTTATTAATATCAAGAATCAAAAGATTCTCTTCCGGTGGCCAATCATCCGAGTCAGGAACAGCAAGACCAGGCCAATAACGAAGTTTATGGTCTTTACAGTATTCGAGCAATTTAGCTCTATTTCGCTGATTTTCAGCTATAGGAACTAGGCTTGATTGCGGATTATCCGCAGAGAGGTAGACCCATTGAAAGGCATTATTATCGATCAAAAAGCTGTCTAAATCGGGGTTTAAGGCGTCGATTTGAATCTGAATATTGGTATTCAAAAGGCGAAAATTCGTCTGTTGGTAGGCTTTCAGCAGGGACTCGTCTATATTCTGGTAATTATCGGGCATAGATGATGGGATAACGTCAACAAAAGTGTATTTTTGCCTCGCTTTCAGAGGCTGATACCTATCAGCCATTAAACATACTAAAAAAATAGCATAACTCGGCGTCCACGGGTCCGAGTCTCAATTAAGTAGCAGTAATGGAAAAGAATAATCTAATAGGAATTACTATAATCTTCATTTTATTTTATGTGTGGGTGCGCTATAATGCCCCTACCGAAGCCGAGATGCAGGCCATGCAAGCCATGCAGGACTCGATCGCGATGGTTCAGGCAAAGGAGGATAGTATTGCTCGGTTGGGCAGTGTAGTTGCGAATCCAGATCCGATTGTCTTAGCTAATGGAGATTCTACGGCGATGGATTCTATAATGTCAGTGCGTAGAAACCAAAAATTTGGATCCTTTGCTGATCAGGCCAATGGTACAGAGCAAATCTCTGTCTTAGAAAATGATCAGTTTAAAATTACCTTTACCAATAGAGGGGGAAGGATTAAGCAGGTTTTGGTGAAAGATTATTACAAACTCAGATTGACAGAGGAGAAAGAAGAAGTCAAAGAAGAACTCTTTTTATTGGAGGATGAAAAAAATCGGTTCGAATATATTTTACCGGTTGCGGGTTCTGCGGGAGGAACCGTGAGCACAAATGATTTGTTTTTTACACCAACCATTAGTGGCAAAACCATCAAATTCGCTGCCCGAGGAGGAAATGGACAAGTAATCGAACAAAGCTACACGATTGCCGACAGTTCATATAACATCGATTATCAAGTAAATTTTCAGGGGGTAAATGCGCCATCTGTTCCGTTGAACTGGGTTAACTACCTAGATCGCCTTGAAAGGAATACTGGATACGAACGGAATTTTACATCTGTATACTTTAAAGAAACAGATGAAAGCCCAAGTTATTGTAGTTGTACGGGCGATGACGAAGAAACCCTAGAAACAAAAACAAAATGGGTTTCACACGCCAATCAGTTTTTTAACAGCTCCCTAATCGCTGATACTTATTTTGGCAAGACAACCGTTGCTACAGAGATGCTGCCCGAGGACGGACCTGATCTGAAAAAAATAACTTCTTTAATTGATATTCCTGTGAACGGACAGCCCATAAACATGAAGTTTTATGTTGGCCCTAATGAGTTTAATCGCTTAGCTGCTTATGATACAGACTTGGAAGATATTATTCCTTATGGCCGTAGTATTTTCGGTACCGTGAACCGTTGGATTATCCGACCTCTCTTTAATTTCTTAAGTGGATTCATTTCCAGTGCTGGTTTAGTAATTCTAATGCTAACCTTTATTATTAAGGTAGTCTTGTATCCTTTGACGTATAAAATGTTGTATTCACAGTCAAAGACCCAGGTATTAAAACCGAAGATTGAAGCAGCGAAGGCTAAGGTAGGAGATGATCCCCAGAAGCAGCAAATGGAGACCATGAAATTGTATAGAGAATACGGTGTAAACCCCATGGGTGGTTGTTTTCCCGTTTTATTACAGATGCCAATCTGGATTGCTTTGTATCGCTTTTTCCCAGCTTCGATAGAATTTAGACAGGCTTCGTTCTTGTGGGCGACAGATTTATCGAGTTATGATGTGTTTTCCTATTTACCGTTTGAAATTCCATTTTATGGTTCGCACGTTTCGATGTTTACCTTATTATGGGCGGTAACCACCGTGATTTATACTTGGTATAATTCTAAGAGTATGGATATGGGCGCCATGGCCAATAATCCAATGATGAAATATATGCAGTATTTAATGCCGGTAATGTTTTTGTTTTTCTTTAATAGTTTTGCTTCCGGATTAAGTTGTTATTTATTCTTTAGTAATGTCTTAAATATTGGACAAAATGTAATTACGAAAGAAGTAATTATTGATAAAAAGAAGATTGAAAAAGAATTAGCAGAGCACCATAAAAAACCAAAAAAGAAAGGTGGTTTCCAAGACCGATTATCGAAAGTATTAGAGGAGCAAAAGAAACTTGCTGAACAACAACAGAAGAAAAAGAAGAAGAAATAAGATTTGACCGCTTAGAGCAAGCTTTTATGAATCAATATATTCGTTTAGGAATTCTTGGGTTAGGTATGATTATACTAGCCAGTTGTGGTCGGAAGAATATCCCTACTACCACGGCACCAGAGGTCTCTCTTTCAGAGGATGATCTCCGGGCGATCGAGGGCGGAAAGGAAACGGACGAAGTAAAGGCTGAAGATATTCCAATTTCGGAAATCTCAGATATCGAACCTATGGCACCTTATCTATTATTGAGCTTACAAAAAACAGATTGTCCAGGATTTTGTCCGGTATTTGAGTTACGACTTTTTTCCGATGGTCGGGCCTTATATCGTGGGACCAAAGACGTGGCCATGATTGGTAAATTTGAAAGTAAGCTGTCCACCGAACAATTAACTGAGATCATTGAAGCAGCAGAACGATCTGAATTTTTTACCCTCGCCCGCAAATATCCCATCAATGGAAAAATGATTCGCGAATTACCCACCACCATAACGAGTATCAATCAGCTTAGCAAAGCGCATTCTGTGACCAATTCCTTCGATAGTCCTAAACGACTAAGATCATTTGAGAATTATGTAGTCAGATTTTTTGAACGATTGAATTGGAGGCGGATTGCTGGGTGATTTTTTTTAATTGTGAAATTAAAAAAATCGATATAGTTATCTGATAAGGACAAATGTTAGGGATAAAAGAAACCAACGAATAAGGTTTTAAGTGAAAG
>CAZYAC010000309.1:0-6356 GCA_964645475.1 uncultured Saprospiraceae bacterium
GATTTATTTTTATTTAAATCAAAATACGTATAAACTCGATCATCTCGGATATCTTGGTATTGGTAATCTGTGTTTGCGGTTTCGCCAACGGCATCCATTCGCGTGTTTTGGATTTCCCAACCAGAAGGGAAGATTTGTGATAAGGCCAGCTCTTCGTAGTGAATCCCTCTTGTACCCGGATTGGTAATTTTTACTTGAGCAACAAAATCGGTTCCCTGATCAATTCGGGCAGGATCAATGGTTTTACCATCCATCGACTGATAAGTGATTTGCATTTTAAGATTTTTTTCGACTGCCTTTGGATCGCCTACAGTGGGTTGTCCCGTTTGAATAACGCGCGTAAAAATTAGGTTGGCTCCTGAGTTGACAACTTTGACGGATTGACGAGCACCCGTTTCCGGTAAGGCAATCTGGAAAATAGGCGAAGTACTGCCCGCCGAAACCATGGTACCATTGTCTAAGGAGTATTCAAATTTAATTGCCTTACCCACTTCATTTTGTCCGACAAATTTAGCAATAGCCAAAAGACTATACGCCGTTGTTTGAGTGCTATACCAACGATCCGTAGAAAGGTTTTCAGATAGCGAACGTACCACGGCTGCGGCTGCTTCTTTATCGTTGAGCGCTACGAGCGTTTCTAAAATCATCGCTTCATCTCGAACATCTGAACCATAACTACCTCCGAGTTCCTGATAGGCATCTACTTTTTTACTTAAGCCTTGAATCAATCCTCTGGCAATCTCTGGTTTTCCTCCTTCGGCATAAGCCAAAGCCAATCGCCACGTAGCTACGGTTGGCAAATTTTTCATCTCTTGGAGTCGATTCATAGCGCCCCATTCTGGGTTTCCACTCAAAGCTAAAGTATACAAACGATAAGCTTGATTGAGCATATTACTTGAACGGTAATAGCGACTATTGGAGCGAGCTTCATACCGCCAGTTGCGTGCATATTTTGCGGCTGATTTGCGCCAATTCGATAAGAGATTGGTTGGAACAGCATACCCAGCTTTTTGGGCTTCTAGTAGAAAATGTCCTGCGTAATTACTTCCGTAATCGGAATAGTAAGTTCCGCCTGGCCAGTAGCTAAAACTACCATCTGTCCGTTGGAAGCGATTGATTTTAGTAATGGCTGCTGTGATGTTTCGGGCGGCACGATCTTGATCATCTGTAGACATCTCTAATAATTTTCCTACGTATAATTGAGGGAAGGCTGCTGAGGTTGTTTGTTCGATACAACCGTGCGGATATCGCAATAAATATTTTAATCGCTTCCCTAAATTTAAAGGTGGAATTCCCGATACTTCTAGGATCGTTTCGTTGGTGCCGGGCATACCTGCTAGATCGTAGGATTGCTCCCAAGTTTTATTGGCAGCAATCGAACCATCATAGACATTCGTGATGGGTGGGTTCGGATTTCGAATTTCAATTTCAATTTCTTGACTGGCGGTTTCTCCCCCACTTTTGGCCGTCACCAAAAACTTGGCGGGGCCCGTTCGATTGGCAACATCCAAACTAAAATTGGCGATTTGATCTCCGATTTCATTGAAGGTTAATTGCTGCGTCGTGCCACCTGAAAAACTACCTAAGCCGGATAGTTCTTTGACGGATATTTGGACGTCGCGAATATTGTTTTCCATCGCAAAAACATTGACGGGTAAGCTGAGTGATTCTGTAGGACCGAGTACTCTGGGCAAGGTGGCTAAAATCATCAAAGGCTTTTTAACGGCAGTTGTTTTTTCTGTTTTTCCATAAGCCAAATCTCCGGAAGCGACCACCATCGTACGAACCGACCCAACATAATTGGGCATGGTAATTTCGTGCGTGGCAGATTCCCCAGCCGGTAAATAAAACGGGCCCAAGTGGCGAACGACGGGTTTAAAACGATTTGCTTTTTTGGCGGCGTTTGGATCAATTACTTCTCCATCTCCACCAATACTTAAGATATTTTTCAGCTCTCCACCATACGCACCCAACACATAGTCATACATATCCCAAGTATTCACGCCAAGTGCCTCGCGAGCATAAAAACGATCCCAAGGATTCGGAGTTTTAAAACGGGTTAAATCCAACAGACCTTCGTCTACCACGGCTACGGTATAGGTCATCGGCTTCCCATTCGATTCACTGACCTTGACGGCAAATTTACCCTTAGGTTCTAAAACATCTGGCATTTGAATTTTTGGTGCTAGTTTCGTTTGAGGATTTTCTACGATTACTGGAATCACTCCATACATTCTAATTCCTAAATCATTTTTATTCTGTCCATGCGCTTGTAACAAAGTTACGTTGACATAGATGTTTGGTGTCATATTGACTGTTGTCGGAATTTTAAAAACATTATCGCCCGCCTTCGCATCTTTCCAAATCGTCTGTAAAACTTTGGTTCCATTTTCGATGGAAATCAAACAACGACTGTCTTCACTCGCGGGTATTTTAATTTCAATATCCTCTCCTAATTGATAGGTCTTTTTACCCGAAGAAAAGCTCAACATGGCCGCCGCTTCTCGCATCCCACTATCATCGTCATCATACCAAGGGTAACCCGCATAAAAATAATCCCCTGTACAATGACCTGATTCGTCATCACAAGCACGGATCAAGTATCTACCCCAATCGTCTACTTTAAAATTAAACTTCGCAATACCTTTATTATTGGTCGAAACTGTATTTCTAAACAAAGAACCTTTATGACCAGCCACATTATACTGAGTGCGTTCGCTGTCACGATCTCGGTCCCACCACCAGCGCCACTCGACGCGATAAAGGCCTACATCTAGATTGGCATTTGAAACAGGATTTCCATCCGCATCCACCAAGACCAGGTCTACGGACTGATCTTTTCCATAATCTAGTCGTTTGGAATTATATTCATTCAACGGAATTTCAATCCCCGCGTACCTAGTGTAAGGGCTGTATTCCATGGAGAAATTATCAGTACTAAAATCACCGCCTTGCTCGAAAGCACGACTTTTAAAAGCTACTTTTAATTTTCCGGGGGATGCTGTATTTCGATTTAGTTTGGTTGTAATTTGCGCACTTCCCTTCCTGTTGACTGATCCATCAAAAATAACTTGCGGTTCCGCATCAAACTTTCTAGCTGGATCATCAAAAACAAAATTATTATAACTCGGAAAGGTAGTCTTTACCGATTTCATTTGCGTTTCTATTTTAGCTTTCAGATTTTTGGCAGGGGCACCATGTAACCAGTTGACCTGTAGATCAGCAGCGAGATTCTCGTCTTGAGGGCCCAGTGATTCTTTCCCAAAATCCAGTTTAATTTTTAACCGATTGGGTTTGACGGTTTCGATTTTAAGAGATTTGGTAAAGGTGGCGCCGCCGAGCTCAACTTTAGCAATCCAATTTCCTGTTGGGTCGTCACTATTCGTCGCAATATGTAACGGATAAACGCCACGCACGTTGTTGCTAGACACAAAGGATTTCTGAATCTGTCCTCGCGGGTCTTTGAGTGTAAACGCAACGGGATGATCAGCTGGTAAGCGTCCCGTTTTATCTTCTAACACAAAATTTAAAAATAATGAATCGCCTGGACGCCAAACGCCACGCTCTCCATAGATATAACCTTTCATTCCTTTTTGAGGTGCCACTCCAGCAACATCAAATCGACTCAAAGACAAATTAGCTCCATCTTCTAATTTCAAATATCCTCTTTGTTTCTGAAAATTAACAACTGCAACAAAGGGCTGTTTTTTAGTATTAAATTTTGCAACTCCCCTGTTATCAGTCAGTGCCGTAGTGATCTTTTGTTGTGCATAATCATATAAAGTCACCTCTGCTTGTGGAATGGAGTTCGTGGTCCGTAGGTCGTTAATAATCACCTGAAGTGAGCCATCATTTCCTTTTTTGGCTAACATTCCGAGATTAGAAGCCAAGATATTCCGACGTGCAAAATTATCTGATTGGTAATAGGCAGGATAACATGGATCTTCGCGATGTCTCCATGTGTATCCATCATAATAAGGAGTATCCATATCCCAAAAGGATTCGAAATCTGCATCCGGGTCTTTATTTTCTAATAAGGTGAGATCGTTGTTATTATTGGAATTATCATTTATGTTTTCATTGCAATTATAGATGGCGTAAGATTGCTTAAATCCAACACGAACTTGATAGATGGCCGCTGGATCTTTATCGATCAATGATTTTAAATCTACTGCGTATCGAGACATAGTCGTTGGTTGCGCAGCAGAATTTAATTGAGATAGTTCAAACTTTTTCTGTAGAATAACATTTCCCACCATACGCATTCCATAATTCCCATTAAGGTTATTGTATTGTAAAAATTGTAAAATATTATTGTTATAAATTTTAAAAATCTCAATATCTACTGCTTCTAAACCAACAGCATCGAAAGGAAAAATCAAACCATCTGAATCAGGAAGGATACTACCACTTCCCACCATTTTAACTTTTGGATGTTCTTGTACGAAAGATACTTCCCATGTAGCCTTCTTATCAAATTTTCTATTAACGGTATTTAGAATACCAGAATTAATCGTCAGCGTTTGGTTTCCTGACAATTGTTTAGATGGATATAGTTTGACCGTGTTACCATCAACCAAGGTTTTAAAAACCTGTCTACGACCAGAGATTTCAAAGCGACCTGCGAAGTCTTGATTCTTCAAAATCGGATCTGAAAAAAATACGGTAATATGTTGTTCTGGAAGATTGGTTACTTGTACGCTATTAATTAGGAATTCATTGATTCCGGGAACTGCAATCTTATGGGAATCTTTCTGTTTAAGATTTAGCGCTTTTCCGTTCAAGGACAAAATCAGTTCAGATGCCTCTGAAATTCTTTGAATATCTTGGATGGTAAAATGATATTTAAGTACATTACCAGCAGATTCAAATTCAATAGGCAGATTTTTTCCGTTTTGAGAAGCTGTTAATACCTGATCAATGCTTTCTCCATCAATATAATCCCCTGCTAATAGTACCCCTTTGAGCTGTTGAACAGCCGGATTGGTATTGTTAGTTGTTGACAAACCTTCCAATTTCAGATCAAGGTATACTTCTTTGGTTTTAAAATTAAATTGAAAGTTTTGGATACGCGTATTTAAATTTTTCACTAGTTGTCGAATATTCAATTCTGCTAGGTAATGCGTACTAGATTTCATCCATTCTTCTGGTGTAAATACCAGTGTTTGCTCATCTTCCCAATGGGTCGTACCATTAATACTGGGTGTGAATTTGAGTAATCTTTTTTGGACATCCTGCCCAATATTTTCAGCCTCCACCATTGGTTGAACAAACCGTATTTTAATTGGATCTGTTTTTGAAATGGTTCCAGAGGAATACGCATAAATATAAGAAGCTAGCGAAGGAGGCATTTTTTCAGCCAAGATGGGTTGCTGTCCGTTTTTACAACTAAAAACTCCCAAAAGAATGGAAAATAATAGTAGCAAAAATGTAGGAGTAGTGACATTCGATTTTTTCATATTGGTACAGATTGTGTATTTTGACGTTTGCAACTTAAAGAACCTATAAGTTATTCTGAAATACAATATAAAGATAATAAGTAGAATCCTATAATTTTTAATAATCTTTAAATCGTCAACATTTAATTATTATACGTTCTGATTGAACGATTAATCGTTGTATTCGTTTGGTAACAAAGCCAGCACATTTTGTACTGAAATACCAGTTTTTTAATAACTTTAAACTTATGAAAGATTTTCTACCCTTATTTCCATTGAGTTTAGTGGTGTTTCCTGGAGAACATCTCAACCTCCATATCTTCGAACCTCGGTACCGGCAGTTAATTCGGGAGTGTGAGGAAAATAAGGTTACTTTCGGAATTCCTGCCTATATAGACGATAAACTCATGGATTTTGGTACTGAAATTCGTTTAAAAAATATTGATAAAATTCATCCGGATGGCAAAATGGACGTTGAAACAGAGGGAATAGGTATCTTTAAAATTCATAGCTTTTATCGCGAGGTCCCCAATAAATTGTATAGTGGCGCGGATATCGAACGAATGGTCAACGATACGAATGGAAATTCTCATACTGCCCATAGAATTTTAATGGCCACCGAGGAACTTTTTGATCTCTTGTCAATTAAAAAATCCATTCCTAATGATCCCAATGAATTTGCAGTTTATGACTTAGCTCACCATGTCGGTTTTTCCCTGGGTCAGGAATATGAATTTTTATGTATTCCTACAGAATTGGAACGACAAAACTATATGCTCACTCATCTTGAAGATTTAATTCCGATCGTAAAAGAAACAGAACGATTGCGAAAGAAGGCAAGTATGAATGGTCATTTTAAACGAGTGATTTCTCCGGATGATTTGTAGGGGATGTGCGGATTAGAGGATGTGCGGATTA
>CAZYAC010000310.1:0-6274 GCA_964645475.1 uncultured Saprospiraceae bacterium
ATAAACCAGCGGCGATCAACGGTGAATCACCCACTCTTCCGTGCATTTTCCAAGCTGCTCCGCTGGTAGTGCAAGCGCCTGCTAGATGACCCTGTGCGTCCAGCGCTAACGTACTGATCGTATCGTGATTTTCAATGTTTATTTTGGGTTTATAAACACCAGTTTTTAGCCAATTTTCATATTTTTTTCTGGAAAGTTCTGTTAAAAGATTTTCTTCCTTAAATCCCATTTCTAGCGCAAACTGTTTGGCGCCCGCTCCGACAATCATGATGTGAGGGGTGTTTTCCATTACCTTTCGTGCGACAGAAATTGGATTTTTAATATCTCGTAAAAAAGCGACTGAACCACATTGTCCGTCTCCTTTCATGATGCAGGCGTCGAGGGTCACGATACCTTCGCGATCCGGAAATCCGCCCAATCCTACGGTTTGTACTTTGGGATCATTTTCAACAACGATGACCCCTTTTTCGACAGCATCTAGCGCACTACCATTTTTTTTAAGAATGTCCAGCCCGATTTTATTGGCAGCCATACCGTGATCCCAGGTAGAGATGATGATCGGGTTGGTAACTAAATTTGTCGGAGGGGTTTGTCCTTGACAACTATAGACTGCGCCGGTAGTTAAGGCACTTAAGCCGAGGGTGGTGGTTTTGAGGAAAGCTCTTCGTTTTTGCATGAGGATGGATTAGAAGGATTAATGAGATTTTAAAGGAGAAGCCTCAAACTTAATCAATGTTTTTTAATTTCTAATCAAGACCAATCACATTATTTACCGTTCCATCTTTAACTAAGAATAATGCATTGATGATAGGCGCATTGCCATATTCATCCTCTTGCCAAGCCTTTTTATGAAGGGCAACAAATAAATCTAATAATTTTTGTTCTGCATTTTTTGGAACAACCATCATACATCGTCTGCGTGGAATGGAAACCAATAATTCATTGGATTGCAGCAGATGGTGCGCTTTGGTCATATGTGCATGACTAAATATTTTTTCGCTCGAAAAATCATTTCCAGAAGCGGTAAGTATCGTTCCTCCTAATTGATCAACAGCAGAGAAGTTTATTGGAACTGCATCTAAATTAGTGTAAGCCTCTTCTACGATTTTCGCCGTATCTTTTCCTTCTACATCTTTGGCAGTTAAAAAGACAAAGTTATTAGGTGTATCATAACCAAATCCTGCTACTAAGATAGGATCTTCGGGAGTTCCAAGTAAAGTCTGTCGGATAGCCCCAGCTTTGATGCCGACCCAGTCACCGGGCTTTAAAATGGGATAGATTTTTTTTATTTCTCCTGCCTTAATACGCGCAAGATCCTCTTCTACTTGCTGGTCTTTTTCCTTATCTGGTTTTCCAAATATCTTTTTTAAAAATGACATGTTGAATTTTTTATTCTTTAGAATCAGCTTCCATCTGTTTTTTAAATATGCGATACCAACTAGTAGCAGACAGCATTTTATGTTCTTCTTTACCAAACTGATCAAAGGCTCCGTGGATAATTTTAGTTAACAAGGCGTCGTTGGCTTCGATCTCTTCTTCGGATAAATCAAATAATAGTTCATTACTAGAAAGTTTTATCATTATTTGAATAGGAGCTAAATCATCCTCTTTGATTTCTGTACCTACTACATTAAAGATCTTTGCTCTATTCTTTGGGGTCGCTAGCCAAGCTAAATCTTTGTCATCCAGCTGAATTCCTTTTTCTGTTAAAAGGTTGAGACTGTCTTGGAGTGTTGGACTTTGGGCAGATAAAGAGAGTAGACTAAAAGCGATAAGAAGTAGTGGTAAGATTATTTTTTTGAGAAAGTTCATTTTTGTTTGTTAAAATTATAGTAAAATAATTTCTTTTTACAAATATATTAATTTTTTACAATCTTGGCTATTCGTCTTTTAAAAAAGGTAGTTCGTTTTTATAGTCGTTAAGTGGTTGTATAGGTAGGAAATCCATAGGAATCATGGGATGATCTATTTCAATTTTGTAGCCTTTGAGCCAAGCTAATTTGGCATAAGTGATGGCCGGAACGTCTAAGCGGCGTTCCCCTTTCATAAAGGCTTTGCTAATGTGCATGTATTTTTTGCTTTTTAATATAGCATAGATGGCATTGGTCATTTCCCGCTGATCCTTGGCAAGGTAAGCAGCATAGAAGTCTACTTCGGGCTGTACCCAATTTTTGGTTTTTTTAGAAAGATGATGTTTTGTTAATAATTTAATCTGCTCAGATACAGTCTCTAGGTCATCACGAATAATGGCGAGTATGGTAAAGTTGGTAGCCCCTCTAGTCGCTTGTTGTGTTAGTCTATTTGTAACTGCATTACCCAGATCTGTAATGATCTGAGGATGATCAGAGAGTAAGGTCATATTGATGCGGTCAATACGAAAAGGTATATTTGGATTGGGGTAATTACGATAAACGAATCGCATCAAACGGGCACCAGAGTAATAAGCTTGTTTGGCTTGTTCTAAATTGTTTTGATGAAAAAAAGCATATTCAGCGAAAGTTTGCTGGTTATAAGCAAGAAAGTTTGCTGAACTATCATTAGTTTTTGGGACTTCAATCCAAGAAGTAGCTGATTTTGCAAATGATTCTTTTGCTATTAGGTAAAGTCTTTCAATGTTTTTCATTACATTTTTTATATTAAAATATGTTCAGCGTAATTAATGAAAATTACGCTGAACAGTTAAAAAATTAATTAAAGGCATTTAACCTTGTTATAATAATATCTCCATTACTTTTATCTACGGCAATTAAGACTCGTTCGATTGGAGTACCATTTTCAATAGCATTTTTGACAGTATTTCCCCAATTTTGTAACGATGGATTACTTGTTTGTTCGATCATCTTATCTGCTGCATCTTCTATCCAGTTATTACTCATTTGTGTTCCTGCGCTAGGCGTTCCTAACGAAATAGTACCACTACTTGACAGAGGTTTGCACTCTGCAATAACTAGTGTTCCGTCTGGGAGTTGTAGTAAATTATCAAGACCATTGCCAGGAGCAGGAATATTATGAGAAGCACCATTTCCCCAGATACGTCCAGTACTATTTGGATAAATTTCTCTAAACATTTTATCAGCCAACTCTTCCGTTAGAAGACCATCCGGGTCGCCATTGCGGATTGCTTGTGACAAATTAGCAATATCTGCTGGTTCTGTAACTTGCAGTCTTCGGCTGTTTTGATTAAGTACCGATTTGCTAAAATAATTGCCATTTGTTCCTCCAGGAGATACTGGTGTAAGATTTTCGATCTCTGCTCTTCTAAATAAAGACCAACCGTTTGCTTTTTTAATATTGGTTATCGGTACATCAACCCCATCAATATTACGAACAGTCATCTCAAATACATCACCTCCCAAATCAGGATTTCTAAAAATAAGCTTTTTAAGATTATCATTCCATACAAATTCCCATCCTTGGCCTGCTAAAGTAGTTATTTTATTGAAAAGTCCGCTGCTCACCTTAGCAACTGCTTTTATGACCTTGTAGGCAGCAAAAATCTTTACTCCTGTAACAACTATGTTACCAGTTGCACTTATGAAATCTCCGACTGGTAAAATGCCTAGAATAGCTCCAATAAATTCTAGCGCAGCATCGCCATATTTCTCTGCTGCATATGCATTAGAGCATTTGTAAAAACCTTTTAGTTCTCCTATCCCAGGTATAAAATCAGTTCCGATATCAATTCCAAGCTCAGTTAGCATTGGTCCGTAAATAGTTAACAACGCTTTCCACTCTTGGTTATTATTTACTCCTGGCATGGCATCACCCAAATTGGCAAATACTGTTTTGAGTGCTTCTTTGAATGGCTTAAGAACGGCATTCCAGCCTTCGTTAATAGTTTTTCTAAGATTCTCGAGGAAACTGCAATCGGGGGGGCAATCTGCACTATTATGCTGTGTTTGGGCAATCTTCAACCAACTTTCAGCAGAGAGTTGTCGGTGCTCGGATAAGGTACCAGTAAAGGCATCGTCAAAAATTTTATTTATTTGGAGTTGCTGGAGATTAGTGGTATTGTTGGTATTTACGTTTAATAAGTCTTTACCTTTAAGATTTCCATATATTTCTGAAGACACGCGACTATATTCATCATCATTTTCTTCTAAAAAATTATCAATCTCATCTAAAGTCTGGTTATCAGTTGAGAGTAGATAAGAAATAGCGTCGCTATCAAAACCAAGATCATGCTCAAACATCAATCCAGATAATGTTGTTGCTCTTTCTCTCCGCTCCTCCACTTCTGTAAAAGGCCCACCATTGATCAAATAATTATTAATTCCTGCTCTAAAATTAACCTTCTCATCATCTTGGATCCAGGTCATTACATCTGAAGACAATGCTCGATAAAAACCATCAAGTATCGAAGGTCCTGCGGAAGGTAGTTCAGAGTTGTTTTCTTCTGCGAGTCTTAAAATTTCATGTAAGACAAAATTGGAGACGGCATCATCATTATGTGAATTTAGATAAGCGTCTAATACGCCTATATTAAGTATTCCTCTTTCTTGTGGTTCTAGATTGATTAGCGTATTTAACTCGTCTGAATTTAATTGAGCGGTATTTCCATGAGCATTCATAAAGTCGATAAACTTTTGAACTTGTGCCTCAGGTCCAACATATTGAATGATCGTCCGGATATAATTAGGATAGGTAACCAAGAATACGATGTTAGGATGTGTGGCATTCCATCCAAAACGTTCCATTAAAGAGGCGATCATCGCCTGTTCATCTGAGGTGTTAATGATTTCGAATACGGGGTTGATGGTAATGCCTCCTTCATTATTTCTATCAGGAAGTGGTATAAAGGGGGTGATTTCACTATTAAACCAGTCTGCTAAATCTTCATTTCCTTGATCTTGTTCTATTCCATTACAACATTCTGGTTCACATGGTGAATATCCTCCATTATTACCATTTACCCAGACACAAAATCTTCCATTTGATAAATCGACCCAATGACAATTTCCTTCTCCACAATCTTCTGTTCTTTCTGTTGCTAAGGCTTGTTGCTTACTGAAATAATCGAATAAACTGTTGATGTGTATTGCTTGATCTATATTAGGATGTTGCTTGTAAATAAGGGTATACAATGTAGCATCATAGATTCGAACGAAAACGGTTTCCTCCTTTGAAAATTCGAAACGAATTAATGATTTTATTGTTTTTTTATCTGATTCAAAGGCTGGTACATAAACAGATTCGACTCCCTGTTCTTCATAAATTCCGAGAATTTGCCCTATATCCCAAGCAGGATACCCAATTGATTTGATTAATAACTCAACTTGTTCTTCATTAGTATTGCCATAAAGTGTTTCATTTGCTTTTAATAAAAATGGGTCTACTTCGTTCCTTGCCTGAGCTGATTCTGATGAAGAAGAAATGAAATCTAAAGAGAAAAAATCTGCTGCATGACTAGATGGGTATTCTCGGAGATTTATTTCGTCAGAGCTAGGTCCGCTTATCTCATTTAGTACTAAAGTGTTTTCAAGGTCATTAGGTTGTAGGTCTTTTTCAATGTCTGTATCTTTTTTACAAGATGATATTATGAGTAATAAAAAAAGTAAGAATAATAAATTTAATTTTTTCATAGATGAATTGGTGGTTAAGTGCATCCTTCTACCCTTGAGAAAGAGAAGAGATGTTTTGATTATGAATGATGAATTTTAAAAAAGAAGGGAGTTTGTTAGGGATGCTAACAGTGGAACAATAATCAGAGATTATTTAATGACTTGCAATATTCTTGTTATAAAAAAAAAACAGGTGAAAGGAATTTATAATGTCACAGGTGGATAGATTAGACTTAGGGTCAGGAATAGCTCCGAAAAGAAATTGTGGTGTAGAACCTGTCACATAATTTAAAGAAATGATCTTTTTATTCTAAGATTGATCAAAAAAATTCCTTGATGTTTTGTACTGAATGTACAAGATAGGATCTTAGATGACCGAGTTCACTGATTACCGATTAACAAAGTATAGCCTTGCTCGGATACCCCGTCAGCTTGCTGCGGGGTTGTTCATTAGAATAACGACCCCTGCGTAGCAAAACTCATCGGATTTTCCAGTTCCAATAATTTTCGTTTCATCTCTAGGCCGTAATAATAGCCATGTAGTTTTCCGTTTTTTGCGATGACTCGATGACAGGGCACGACGATGGGAATGGGGTTGTTGCGGTTGGCTTGTCCTACAGCTCTCATTTTATTGGCATCGCCTAAAGTGCTAGCAATAGCAGAATAACTAGTGGTATGGCCATAAGGAATCGTGATTAATTCTTTCCAAACTT
>CAZYAC010000311.1:0-6266 GCA_964645475.1 uncultured Saprospiraceae bacterium
AACTAGCTTTGAGTAATAATCTCATAACAAGTAGTTTTTAATTTAATACACTGTGTATTTAAAATGGTTCCTAAAGACAAAGGGAAGGAGAAGTTAATAATCGAGAAATAGAAATTTTCTTAATAACTTAAAGGAGGCAGGAATTATACCAACAACTAAAAAAGTATTAAAAAGCAGAAATTGTGACACGCATAAAAATAAATTCTAATTATAATTGAAAATAGATTTTGACTTAAATTTTATGAAAAGGTAAGGTTGTTATCAAAAAATAATTTGGTAATAAGGGCTGCATTGATCGAAATGCTTGTCACAGTATTTTTGTAAAAACTAAGAGAGAAAAGGCGTTTTATATGTTTATACATCTAAAAACTATATTACTAATTCAATATTATCATATATTAATTTTATTTTGAATGGTATTTTTTAATTCAGAAATTAGTCACAAATTTAGGATGATAATTAATTGAAAATTTTTCGATTTAATTTTATATAATTTACTGATTGATGACCAATATAGGGGGAAGATAAGTTGAGATAAATCATTTTATCCGAAAAACATGACAAAAATCTGGTAATTTTTTTCTGATTTCCCCTTAATATCTTTTATAATCTGTTAATCTTACTAAAACAAACAACCCTAATCCGTTAAAGACGTTATATGATTGTCATCATCTCCTTAATTTATGAAGCCCTTTTACCTGTTACTTTCAATTCTTTTTTTGTCTTTATCCAATCTATTGGCTCAAACCAAATATACTATTAGCGGATATCTGAATGACCTCGAAACTGGAGAGAGTATTATCCAGGCTAATATTTTCAATAATGCCAATTTAAAGGAGGGAACGACCTCTAATAATTATGGATTTTATTCGCTTACCCTACCTGCAGGTGATTATACCTTGGTCTATTCTTATCTAGGTTACGATACTAAAGAAATTAGTTTTACCTTAGACAAAAACATAGAACTGAATGTACAGCTCTCTTCTGGTGTTACTTTCGAAGAAGTTGTGGTTACTGCAGAAGATGAAGACGAAAATATTGAAGGGACTCAAATGGGAACCATTTCTCTGCCTGTAGAGAGTATCAAAACCCTACCTGCCTTAATGGGCGAAGTAGATGTACTCAAAGCACTTCAATTATTACCGGGTGTTTTATCTGCTGGAGAGGGAAATAGTGGGTTTTATGTACGAGGCGGAGGACCTGATCAAAATTTGATTTTACTGGACGAAGCGGTGGTTTATAACAGCGGCCATCTTTTAGGTTTCTTTTCTGTATTTAACGCGGATGCTATCAAAAACACCACCTTGATCAAAGGAGGTATGCCTGCTGAATATGGAGGAAGGCTATCTTCCGTGGTTGATATCCAGATGAAAGATGGGAATAATAAAAAATATGCTGTGGAAGGAGGTATTGGAGTCGTTGCTTCTCGGATCACCGTAGAAGGACCCATTAAAAAAAATCAGAGTTCTTTCATTGTTTCTGGTCGGCGAACCTATGCTTTTGACCTTGCACAACCAATCATTAAGAACACTGATTTTGCAGGTACCAACTATTATTTTTACGATTTAAACTTAAAACTAAATCATCGATTTTCACAAAAAGATCGACTTTTTGCTAGTGCTTATTTTGGTAGAGATATTTTAGATTTTAACGCCGTTCAGCGAGGACTTAGTTTTCGGATGGCTTATGGAAATGAAACTGCCACCCTTCGTTGGAATCATTTGTTTTCTGAGAAATTCTTTATGAATCTTACAGGTGTTTACAATGCCTATGATTTTAGTTTTAGTGGAGCACAAGGCGATTTTACCGTGGATGTATTCTCTGGGGTAAAAGACTATAATTTAAAATTAGATTTCGACTTTTTTCCAAACCCAAAACATCAGATTAAATTTGGAGTTAATGCTACCTACCATGAATTAATTCCAAATATCGCTAGGGCAACTTCCGGAGATGTAAACTTTCAAAGTAAGCCTGAACCAAAGTATGCTACGGAAACCGCTATTTTTGCAAGAGACGAAATCAAATTGACCGATCGACTAAGCGTGAATGCTGGAGTTCGTTTGGGTATATTCAATCATCTTGGACCATACGTAGATGGGGAGGGAAATGAAACGGAGCGCGGAGAAAACGTACAAACTTATCTTGGTCTCGAGCCACGGATCAACGTCAAATTTACCTTAGACTCGAAGAGTTCCATCAAAGCGGGGTATACGCACAATTATCAGTTTGTGCATCTGGTGAGTAACTCTGCTTCTACTTTACCGATTGATATTTGGGTGCCTAGTTCACCCTTGGTAAAACCTCAATTGGGTATTCAATATGCAATCGGGTATTTTAGAAATTTTAAAGATGATCGTTATGAAGCTTCGGTGGAAGCCTATTACAAAGATCTGAACAATCAGATTGATTATAGAGAAAGTTATATTAATAATGTAGCGGTGGAACTGGAGCAGGAATTTGTTTTTGGTGACGGTAGAGCCTATGGAATAGAATTATTTTTCAAAAAAAGAAAAGGTGCGCTGAATGGTTGGATAGGTTATACTTGGTCTCGATCAGAACGGAGTTTCCCAGAGATTAATGAGGGTGCCATTTTTCCAGCGAAATTTGATAGAACGCATGATATTTCCGTCGTTGCAAATTATAAGTTAAATCCAAAATGGACTTTTGGAGGAGTGTTTGTCTTTGGAACGGGTAATGCCTTTACACCGATTACCAACCTGTTTTTGGCAGAACGACGGCTGCGTCCCGAATACGGAGACCGAAACAGTGCCCGGATTGATGATTATCATCGACTAGATCTATCTGCTACGTTTACGCCTAAACCAGATTCCAAAAAACGGTTTAAATCAAAATGGATTTTTTCTATTTATAACGTTTATAATCGATATAATACTTTTTATAATTTTCCTGAATTGTCTTTATTAGAATTGGATACTGGTTTTTTAAATGCATCCTATTATAAGGTTTCTTTGTTTCCAATTATTCCTTCGGTCACTTGGAATTTTAGTTTTAATAAATAATCCTATGAAAAAAAGTAATTTAGTTTTATTCACAATATTTGTATTGTTTTTCAGTTCTTGTGAAGAACGAATATTTCCAATAGGCGAGGACATACCTTCTCGTTTGGTAGTGGAAGGGATAATCGAAGCAGGAGAAATACCTACTCCACCAGTGGTTCTTTTGACTCGAAGTCTACAATTTACAACGGATGGCAGTCAATTATCGATTGACGATTTGTTTGTGCACGATGCCATAATAACGGTTAGTGATGGTGAACAAACGGTAACCTTAGATGAAATTTGTTGGGAAGATTTAACGGAGGACCAGCAAAAATTAGTTGTTGAAAATTTTGGTAACCGCTATGATTCGATAGGGGTTAATTTATGTGTTTATGCCGATGTTAATGAGATTATGCCTGGTGAAATAGGAAAGACCTATACCCTAAATATTGCGGCAGATGGTCAAGAACTTTCAGCCATTACAACGATTCCTCCTCATATTCCCATTGATAGCTTTTATTTTCAAAATCGACCAGGAGATAATTCCCCAGAATATTTTGAGTTAATAGCCAAGATTTCTGACGTTGAAAATCGGCCAGATTTCTATCGTTATTTTACAAGTACCAACAATAGTATTTTTGATGCCCCTTTAGCTTCAGTTGGAGATGATCTTCTCTTCGACGGTAAGGAATTTGAATTTCCGCTAACGGAAGGGGAAACTTGGATGGAGCCTTCAAATGCTCAAGACTTCGGTTATTTCTATGTCGGTGATTCGATTACCTTAAAATGGTGTAATTTAGATGAAGTTCATTTTAATTTTTGGAGTACGCTAGAATTTAATTTTTTTAATCAAGGACCTTTCGGTTCCTATACAAGAATCGATTCTAATATAGAAGGAGGTTTGGGCGTCTGGGGTGGTTACTCTGTGAGTTATTATAGTGGGGTAGTGGAATAATAGATAAAAGAGTTCAGAAAAAATAATTCTACTACTTTGTATCTTTCATTAACCCCTCAAATACTCGAATAACTAATGTCCGAAATCAACATTCGATATTGGACATTCAAAAACAATTCGCTCAAACTAGAATTTGGTCTTAATTAAGCATTAACCCTTTTGATTTCCGAATAATAAGTATCTTTGCGAAATGGATAAAATAGTAAAAAAGACCTCCGAGATTGAGGTCAAAGTAGGTCTTAATGAAGCTAACCTCCCGGTAAAGATAGAATGGCGTGCTGCTGATAATCCGGATCTATCGGAATTTCAGGAATGTAAAGCAATGATGCTAGGTTTCTTTGCAAAAGAATCTCTAGAAACCATGAAGATGGATCTTTGGACCACGGAAATGCAAGTTAATGAAATGGATCGGTTTATGTTTCAGTCGCTTCGAGCCATGGCAGATACCTATTTTCGGGCTACAAAGAATTCTGAACTTGCCAGTGATATGCAAAAATTTGTGCAGTATTTTGGTGAACAGACGAAAATTTTAATTCGGGATGAGGGGAAAGAATAATGAGGTGGAATTTTTGAAAAGCTTTTAGTATTTTATACACACGTTCTTCATTTCTGTGAAAAAACGGAGCGCTTCCCAGCCACCTTCTCGACCAACTCCGGAAGATTTTACACCTCCAAAAGGCGTTCGTAAATCTCGCATCATCCAGGTATTGATCCATACGATACCTGCTTCCACTTTTTTGGCCATACGATGGGCTCGAGAAATATCTTGTGTCCAGATAGTGGTGGATAATCCATAAGGAATACCATTAGCATAGCCTAGCACTTCTTCTTCTGTATCAAACGGCATAATGGTGACTACTGGACCAAAAATTTCTTCCTGATTTGTTCGACAGTCTGCCGCTAATCCTTCAATGATCGTGGGTTCTACATAATAGCCTTTATCATAAGGCGAAGGTAAAAATTTCCTTTTACCACCGCAAAGAAACGCTCCGCCTTCCGAAGTTGCAATTTTTAAATAACTCAAAATTTTCTTTAAATGTGGTTCACTTACTACTGCGCCAGTGGTGGTTTCTTTATCAAGCGGTGGACCTACTTTTAATTGTTTTGTTTTTTCAACAAAATCTTTCTTAAACCTTTCGTAAATAGAACGTTCCACCATAATCCTAGAACCACATAAACAAATCTGTCCTTGATTAGCAAAGGAAGATCGTAAGGTGGTTTCGAGCATTTGATCATAATCGCAGTCTGCAAAAATAATGTTCGGATTTTTACCGCCCATTTCCAAGGATAGTTTTTTAAATAATGGAGCGGCGAGGCTGGCAATTTTTCCTCCTACTACGGTACTTCCTGTAAATGAAATAGCTTTGATTTGAGGATGGATGCTGATAGCATTTCCAATACCTGCTCCGGTTCCATGGATGATATTAAGCACACCCGGTGGAAAACCAGCCTCCACTGATAATTCAGCTAGTCTAAAAGCAGTCATCGGGGTAACTTCTGATGGTTTTGCAACGACAGTATTACCGGCAGCTAAGGCGGGTGCAATTTTCCAGGTGAAAAGATATAGAGGCAAATTCCAGGGCGCAATACAAGCGACCACACCAAGAGGTTGGCGTAGGGTGTAATTGATGGCATCTGGTTGGTTCATCGAATGTGCATCACCAGAAAATTGGGTGATGGCATTGGCAAAAAAACGAAAATTACTAGCAGCTCGTGGAATGTCTACGACTTTAGCTAATGAAAGTGGTTTGCCATTATCAATAGATTCCATTCTGGCAAGATCCTCGTGCTCTCTATCAATTAAGTCTGCTAATTTTACCAAGAGATCATGGCGTTGGCTAGGAGTTGTTTCTGACCATGCCGGAAAAGCGGCATGTGCAGCAGTTACCGCAGCATTTAAATCATCTTCGTTAGAATCTGGTACTTCTGCATACGGGACACCAAGTGAGGGATCGAAAACCGGAAGGTATTTTTCGGTAGTGGGAGCCAGAAATTGATTGTTAATTTGGTTGAGAATCTTTTGCATCCTAATTCTAATTACTTTTTGATTCGTTGTGTCTTGCTTTTAAACCAACATCCGAAAATTAATAGTCATTTTTCTTGAGACCGTTTCTTGCTGCTCGAAGATACGTAATTTTTTTGAAATCCTATCTAAGAAAAATTGATGGTAAAAGATAGCTAGGCACGCTAATTTTAGATTAATAAAAATATTTTAATCTATATATGTTTTTAATAAGCAGATATAGTTATAGTTAAAAACTGTATAAAACGTTGTTATGAATTATTATATGTTTTTTAATGGTATACTTAAT
>CAZYAC010000312.1:0-6258 GCA_964645475.1 uncultured Saprospiraceae bacterium
CGTCACGTGTAGATACGAAAACTTGGACAAGCTTTCCTACTGAAATAAAATCAAGGGCTTACGCTTTTTGTATCTTCACCTAGAGGTAAAAACGAGCGCTCTGCTTTAGGTGGTCGTGGTAGACGAGCGGAGATTTACATGCTAAAAAATCTTTGCGCCTTTGCGAGAAATAAACATTCAATAATATAATCATTATTAATTAAGTTTCACCTGCTTAATACCACAAACCGCCCATCCACCACTGCACTCAGCGGCAATAATGCATCCCCGGTCCATTCTCCAAATATCGTTAGCGGATGCCCCGCACTCAAAGCCAGCAACCGCCAAGTTTCTTCTGGTCGAGTCAATGCGGGAATATATTTTTTTTCGGAATCTACTAAGACCAGTCCTTCCTTAGTTTGAACTGGAATGGCCTTTTCTAAACAAACCGGAAAATCACTCAGCCACGGATTCTCTGCTAGGGCTTGCGCATAGTCTTCTAGAAAATTATTAATACTCGTTGCCCCTTTCAAAGACTCAATACTTTCGCCCGTTGGATCCGGTAATTTGATCAGTGCTCGTAACGGGTAACTCCCTGGATAATAAACCAATTCTCCTGAATAAATATGTCCAGTTTGCCAATGCTGATCATAGCCCATATTATTAAAACTATAATCGAGAACCAACGCATATTTCTTAGACTGACGGCCAAGCAACCAAGTTTTCCGATAAGCAATATTATCCAAATTTACGCCTTCAAAACTACCGACTACGCCCCATTGGTCTGCTATTCCGGACTGAGTCAAAAGATCAGATTTTTTATCGGTGATTCCTGCGACCCGAATAATTTGTTCGCGCAATAATTCAGGCAATTGATCCAATTGTTTAAAGCCCCTTACCAGTAAATAAAGCTCTGCTAATTCTCGAAGTAAATGATCCGGCCAGTCATCCAATGTAGTAGGTAATAATTGTAGTGTCCGGATTTTTGGGCCGAGGGCACTCAACTGCGTATCTACCATTCGAGCCGATAAGTCTTGCCAAAATTTATAATCTTGTTCTTCGACCGTAGCCATCCCTTGTCGAATTAAGTCGAGCAACCAAACTTCTAAGTCTTCCACGCCTGCGGTCATTCGCTGAATACGAATCAGTCGATTTTTTAACCGTTTATCTAGCTTTGCAATTTCGTCGAGGGTATTCTTTTTTCCAGCAGTAGTGAGGTTGGATAATTTTTTATTTTTCCAACTATTGACCCAGTCGGGTGCTTCATTGGCTTGTCGAAAAGCCTTAGGTTGGCGAACGAAAAGTAACATCAGTCCAAGAATATGTTTGCAGGGTTTATTTCGAGCAGGGCAGTTACAATTAAAATGTAGTTTGTCTATTGCAACCGTGACTTTGTAGGTATTGCTGCTGCCGCGACAGCGTCCCCAGAAGAGGTTTTCTTGATGAGCTAGGATTACCCATTTGGCAGCATCAGCCAACTGCTCGCTTCGATCGGCAGTAGCAAGATCGGGCGCGTGAGATAGGATGTTTGCTTCGGTCAAAGGAGTATTGAGTTAGAAATACTAAGATGTTGTTTCCTCTAAAATTCCAAGTGCTTGGATTGCTTTTTCAGATGCCGTTTGTTCTGCACTCTTTTTATTAAAATCGTCCGCAGTGGCTAATTTTTTACCATCAATCAAAACGGCTACTTTAAATCTATCCCGTTTTTCAAATTTATATTTAGCGATCATTTTATAAGAAACGATAGAGCCATTTTTTTGACACCATTCCAATAACTGACTTTTATAGTTATCATCGAAGCTTTCAAGCTCGTGAATATCAAGGTAGCCTCGAAGTATTTTTTTGACCACATAGGTTCGAGTACCATTATACCCTCGCTCTAGATAGACCGCTCCGACCAGTGCCTCCAGTGCATTTCCAAGCATTGATTTACTGAGACGGGTATTGTTGTATTGTGCTAAAAATTCGTCCAATCCCATTTTATCTGCAATCCGGTTAAGTGATTTTCGCTTAACAATTTTCGAGCGCATCTTCGTCAAAAAACCTTCGTCGCTATTGGGATATTTTTTAAAAAGATATTCCGCTACGATGGTCCCTAAGACAGCATCTCCAAGATACTCCAGTCGTTCGTTACTTTGCACAGAATACAACTTATCCGTAGAATTAGACTTGTGATAAAAAGCCAGTTTAAAGAGTGCCATGTTAGCAGGTATAAATCCTAGCATTGGACGTAACCGACGGGCAAACTGCTTATCTACAGAGAAAAAATAATTATAAAACCTTAGAATAGAATTGATCATTATACAAGTTATACACAAAACAAATCAGACCAAAATACACGATTAGGCGCATCAGTCCATGCAATCTTAAAGCAGCCTTATTCTACCAAGAGGATAAATTAATAGCAAACAGATTTATTCCAGAAGGAGAAGCTGAGTACCAATAATTCTGTCTGAATGTGGCAGAATAAGTTCAAATACAGGGTGTATTAGACACCGTGTATTACAATATATAGGAGAAGAGGAATGACTCGTAGAAGCGTACGATTGATGATTGTTTCTAAGGCTTCTTTAAAATATGCTGATTAAATAGCAGGTAAAAGAATGAAGATGATTATCCTAAAACGAATAGTCATTATCATATTTCTAGGGTAGAAACTTTCAAAACGTAATCAATGAACACATTACTGGTCCTCCTTCTTTTGTCAGTTTTCTTCGTGAATTTCTATACGAAAGTACAAATAATAATTTGTGATTGATGGGATTTAGGGAGAAGACAAATATAAATGCCGCATCCCAAAGGGCAAATCCTGCGCCTCTTAAAACCTTATTTCCTCGAATCCAAGGTACAACCTATTTTTTAATTTCACAATCCTTTTGCTTGTTTTTATCTATAAAAAGGGCAAATGGAGGTCATTATCCTTTAAATTTTCCTATAACAAGAGACGAATTATGTCCACCAAATCCGAAGGTATTACTTAAAATGTAATTGATTTCTCGTTCCTGTGCCTCGTTAAAAGTTAGATTTAAAGCATTATCTATTTCCGGATCATCTGTAAAATGGTTGATAGTCGGCGGTACAATACCGTGATTAAGGGCCATAATACCTGCAATAGATTCGATAGCCCCGGCTGCTCCTAATAAGTGACCAGTCATCGACTTGGTAGAACTAATGTTAAGCTTGGTGGCATGATTTCCAAAAACTCTTTTGATAGCAATGGTCTCGGCAATATCACCCAACGGTGTAGAAGTTCCGTGTACATTTACGTAATCTATGTCTTCGAGGTTCAATTTCGCGTCTTTAATTGCCATCTTCATCACATTCATGGCGCCCAGTCCTTCAGGGTGTGGCGCAGTCATGTGGTGCGCATCCGCCGTCGCGCCCGAACCTAACACTTCCGCATAGATGGTCGCACCTCGTTTAATGGCGTGTTCATATTCTTCTAAAATTAACGCACCTGCACCTTCTCCTAAAACGAAACCATCGCGGTCTTTATCGAATGGACGAGAGGCCGTTGTGTAGTCATCGTTGCGAGTAGAAAGTGCCTTCATTGCATTGAATCCACCGATACCTACTTTGGCAACAGAAGCTTCCGATCCTCCAGTGATAATCATGTCGGCTCGCCCCAATCGGATATAATCCATGGCAGCAGAAATTGCGTGAGAGGAAGAAGCACAAGCAGAAACGGTAGCATAGTTGACACCACGAAATCCAAATTGAATGGAAATCAACCCTGCAGCTATATCCGCGATCATTTTAGGAACCGTGAAAGGGTTGTAACGAGGAATGCCACTGCCCTTAGCATGTTCGATTACCTCATGTTCCAAGGTAGCCAAGCCTCCAATACCAGAGCCCCAAATAACGCCAGCTCTGTCCAGATCAAGTTTTTCGAGATCTACTCCTGAATGCTCAATAGCTTCCTTTGTTGCTACCATAGCAAACTGTGCATAAAGATCCATTCGTCTAACCTCTCGTCGATCCAAATGATCTTTGGGATTAAAATCTTTGACCTCACAAGCAAATTTTGTTTTGAATTCGGTGGTATCAAAACGCGTGATCGGAGCGGCTCCGCTAACCCCGTTTTGTAACCCGTGATAGTATGCTTGTAGGTTATTTCCGATGGGAGTGAGTGCTCCCAGTCCTGTTACAACAACCCTTTTCATAAATTTGGTATAAAACAACAAATTAGAGAATGAATACTCATCCTCTAATCTGCAGTATGATGGTTAAATCACGCAGAAATACTTGTCATAAGACCATAGTTTTCCGCTATTTCAATTCTTTTGTAAAAGACCTTGGTTATTCCTGAATCTGAGATTGCAGGTATTCAACTGCCTGTCCGACCGTTGTAATGTTTTCTGCTTGCTCATCAGGAATTGAAATATCAAATTCTTTTTCAAATTCCATGATTAACTCAACTGTATCAAGTGAGTCCGCTCCCAAATCGTTGGTAAAGCTAGCCTCTTGCGTGATTTCTGATTCATCGACTCCTAATTTGTCAACGATGATCTTGTTTACTCTTTCAGCAATGTTTGACATAATAATAATTTCTAAAGTTTGTTAAATTCCAAAAGTAGTGCAAAGTAAGCCATAAGAACGTTGATAACCAAAGTTTTTACCTCTTTTTTGCATTAGGAATTCAATGTAAATAATACTTTTTAATACATTTTGGGCGTAAATATGTTCATTTCTCCTCTTTCATAGCGTCAATCGAAGCTATTTATTGTAAAATTCACACTAATACTTTTAATTTGATGGCCTATTATAGAGACATTATTGTATATTAGCCACGTTTTACGGGAGTTACAAGTCGTCTTTATCGTTGTTTAACCTCAATTTCACTCCTCAAACAGTATCACCTTTTTTAATTTTTTTTATGAAAAGAATAGATCATCAAAATACTAAAATTGTGGCCACCGTTGGTCCCTCTTCAAGTTCTTACGAAAACTTACTTGCGCTTGCCAATGCTGGGGTTGACTGTTTTCGACTCAATTTTTCACATGGCAAGCATAGTGATCACAAGAAAGTGATTGATCATATCCTCTACATTAACGAAAAATACAATTATCATATCAGTATTTTGGCTGATTTACAAGGCCCCAAATTGAGAGTGGGAAAAATCAAGGACGATGGTCTAATGCTAAACAAAGGGGATATGCTGACTTTTGTTAATAAAGAATGTGTGGGTACGATGGAAAAAATTTACATGAGTTACCAGCAGTTCCCTCAGGATGTAAAGGTTGGAGAAAAAGTCATGATTGATGATGGAAAATTAATGTTGGAAGTTATCAGCACCAACAAAAAAGACGAAGTAAAACTAAAAGTTCTTTTCGGTGGAAAACTATCTTCCAACAAAGGGGTAAATTTACCCAACACTAAAATTTCACTTCCTTCTTTAACACCAAAAGATGAGATTGATTTAGCCTATATTCTTACGCTACCCGTCCATTGGATTGCGCTTTCCTTTGTTCGTTCGGCCAAAGATATCAAAGACTTGAAATCTCGCCTAAAAGCCGCCAACCATCCTGCCAAAGTAATGGCAAAAATTGAAAAACCAGAAGCCATTGAAAAGCTGGATAAAATCATCAAAGCTTCTAATGGTATCATGGTCGCCCGAGGAGATTTGGGTGTTGAAATGCCGATTCAGAAACTACCCATTCTACAAAAACATATTATCAACCGCTGTCTACAATATGCTCGACCTGTAGTCGTAGCTACCCACATGATGGATAGTATGATTACCCAGCCTATTCCAACAAGAGCAGAAATTACCGATGTCGCCAATGCCGTATTGGACGGAGCTGACGCGGTGATGCTGAGTGGAGAAACCTCGGTAGGAGTACATCCCGTCAAAGTAGTGGAAGCGATGAATAAAATTATTGAGGAAGCCGAAAAAACATACAGTATCAAAGGACGTAGACCAAAACCTTCCAAAAAATCTAGAACGTTTATCTCCGATGCGGTTTGTTTCAGTGCTGCCAAAACTGCAGAGGAAATAGGAGCCAAGGCAATCGTCGGAATGACTAGCTCAGGATACACTGCTTTTAAAGTTTCCAGTTTCAGACCCGATACTAAAATTTATATTTTTTCCGAACAAGAGCATATGCTTTCCACCCTTAATCTGGCTTGGGGCGTAAAATGTTTTTACTATGATAAATTTACAACCACGGATGAAACAATACATGATGTAAATGATATTTTGAAAAACAACGAAATTGTACATGTTGATGATGTGGTCGTTAATATTGGAAGTATGCCCATCAAACGCCGACACCGAAC
>CAZYAC010000313.1:0-6177 GCA_964645475.1 uncultured Saprospiraceae bacterium
TCTGCTTATCACCCTGTCCTTTTTCCTGCATGGCTCGTTGCTTTTCCTGTAAAGCTTTACGAAGTGCTTTTTGTTTTTTGGCCATTTGTGCAAATTCCTTACTAGAACCATTCTTACCTCGTTCCATGGCATCTTTCATCTGCTTGAGCTGGTCGCCAATTCCTTTTTGACCTTCAGACATCTTATCTTTAGGTTCTCCACCTTTCTTTCCTTTACCCTGTTTGCCTTTTCCTTTCCCGCCTGGATTATTGCACATCTGGTCTCCAGCCATCATACTGGCCATTTGTTGCTGCATCTGGTTCATTACTTCACTCAGCATGAGTGCCAAATCATTGACATTTTTCATGGTTCGTTGCTGGTGTTCGCTGGCTTGGGTTTTCTTTCTTTCCTCCAGGTCGTCCAAAGAGGTTTTCATATTAGATTTAATATCCGTTACCTTCTCGGTTACGTAGGATTCTATTTGGTGTACTCGCTTGCTAAGTGCTTGCAGTGAATCTTCGACGAGTTTAAAGTCGTCTTTGATCTTATATTGATCTTGAACTAATTCTACATATCGAGGCGTATTGATACTCGTTTTGCCGATCGTTTCAATTAAGTCCTCCTGTTCGAAAGAAATACCAATTAGATTTTCTAGTAGCTGGCGTAAAGCCTCCATATCTTCCTCCATTTGTTCCATCTGACCACTGTCCATTTGCATCTGCATAGACTCGGCCATATCTTTCATTTTCTGAGCAGCTTTTTTCTGTTTATCGGAAGCCTCTTTGTTCTGCATTTCTTTCATGGAGTCAGAACTTTCTTTCATGTCTTGCATGATATCTTCCATTTCTTCTTGGGGATCACCGAGGTCCTTTGGATTTTCTAACTCTTCGTTTTTCTCCTCTGTTTTGGCAACGTCTTCTTTTAATTCTTCAAATTTTTCGTTTAGTTCTTCTTGCTTTTTTTCTAGTTCCTCTTGTTTTTCCTCATCGGTGTTTTTTTCTGTTTCTTCGGCTAGTTCCTCTTGTTCTTTCGCTAGCTCCTCAAGTTTTTCCATAGCCTGCTCCATCTCTAGTTCGACTTCGAGTTGTTTAAACATTTCGAGTGCTCGATCCATTTCTTTTTCCATTTCCTCATCATCCATTTCCATTTCTTCCATCATGTCTAATGCTTCTTCTTTTTCTAGCTCTTCCATCAAGGCCTGAATTTTTTCCATTAATTCTTTCATCTCCGGACTCATCAGTTCTTCGAACATCTCTTGGATTTTTTCCTGCTTTTCTAACAGTTCTTCGTCAGGCTTGGTAAACTCTTCCTGATTTTTCATATTCTCTTCCATCATCTCCTGGGCCTTTTCTAGTTTTTGGTCCAGTTCCTCTTTTCGTTCCAATAGTTTTTCTAATTCTTTTTTAGTCTGCCAATCCATCTCTTTTTTCTGCAACATTTTTTCGCGCAGCTTCTTCATGTCGTCTTTGATCGCCTTGTTTTCTTTGATTGCTTCCTTTAGTTCTTTTTTAATTTCGTCACTATTCTCTTCCGCCATATCTTTGAACTCTTCGACACTTGGCTTTTTATAATTCATTAGTTTAGTCTTAACAGACTTGCTGCCATTAATCCCATCATTATCAAAAACTTCAAAATAATAAGTGAGCTCGTCTCCAGGTTCCAGCGTCATTTCTGCTAGGTCCCACGTGTAATCATATTGGGTTTGTTTACCTTCAGAACGTTCTACGGGAACACTATTCAAGGCACCTTTGGCTACTCCACCATTGCTGATAGAATAATTAAAAGTCAGGTTACGAATACCGTAATCATCAGCGGCATCACCTACAAAGAAAAGCAACTTGCTGTCCGTGCTGTCCGCAAATTCTTCTACTTTGATTGTAGGATGTAGATCTGGAATGACACTAATAGCGTAAGCAACTGAATCGGCATTTGGTAAATCTTTATTCGAAATATAGAGTTTATAACGCTGATCGCGCAATGCTCTCTTTTTATAAGAGAATAGATTATCAGAAAAACGTTCTGCCGAAAGGAAATCTTTTTTGTCAGAAAATTTCAGTGCAATATCTTCGGTATGTTGTGCATTAAACACCCAACTTACGGTTGTTCCTAAAGGCACGACTAAATCGCCAATATTTGCAAGACTTTCATCTTTACGCTGCGTATAAGCGGGATAATCTAGTTGGATATCAAAACCAGCAATGTTTGGCTTTTTTAACACATCCAATTTATAATCTTCGGAATTAACCCCAGCGGAAAAAAGTTTAAAATCTGTTTCTTTCTGGACGTTGCTGAACTGATAAGAAAAGGTTGCGTTGTCTTCTTTTTTCAATCGATATTTATAACCATCAATATCTATAAAGACCTCATTGGGTAAAGCTTCTCCTTCTACCTTTACCTCCAGCGTATAATCGTCAAACTGAACAACGGTCAGATCTTTTTCATCAATCAAAAAAGAAAAGGGAGCAGCTCGAACAAACTCTTTATTATTATTAATCAAGCGATTGGTACTGTCGCGAATAATACTAGGAGCAGCAAAAAGCAAAACAAATAATAAAAGGAGTGGAGGTAAAGCGTATCGTAAGTATTTTTTATTCTGTGCTAAGTTGATGGCTGACTTAAAAGGAACCAATTTGATGTCTTCGGTTTTCTGATTGATACTGGCGTTGATAAGTGCAGCATTTTCATGACCAGCGGATTGTCTTTTTAATTGTAGAATATTTAAGAGTTTATCTTTTACGCCAGTAAAATGTTCGCCAATGATATTTGCCGCCTGATCATGGGAAATAATTTTTCCCAATCGAAAATATTTAAATAATGGAATTAAAATCCAGCCTGTTGTCGCAATAGCACTAGTCCCTAAGAAAGAATAGAACAAGGCTTTTCGTCCAGTTGTATTGAAATAGTAAAAATATTCCAGCACATTCATCACGATGAAAAGGAGAACAACTAGCGCAATGGTATAAAGCCCACCACGAATCAGTTGATTTACATAATATTTACGAGTAAATCTATCTAGATTATCAATCAAAAGTTGATAATTATCTTTCACTTGAGCCATAATTTATCGCTATTTGGATTCTAAAAATTGACTTTAAGTCTAATACAGAGAGTTAAACGGTTGGTTGGTCGTGTTGTTTCGAGACTTTTTCTGATTAGAATATACATCTATTTAACCATGAAAAGTCTCGGTAAATTACTCATAAATGAAAAAAAAGGCAAGAAATAGACAAATGCTAAGGGACAGATGTCTTGGAGGTGCGTTTTAAGTGTTGAAAGTGTTCAATAATTCCATTACCAATTCTGTTGGAATTATTGAACACTTTCGTTGAAAATTAAAATTAAAACTAAAATCGTGATTTAATAATGGCTTTTAGTTGTTCGTTGGTCTCGCGTTCTTTGATACGGTTGAGCATGATGGTAATTGGCTCTGCTTTGGCATTCATACCTTGGTCCATATAATTTGACTTCAAGTCATGTAATGCTTTAATGGCCCCGAATCGTTTCCATGGAGAATTATCAAAATTAGCTGCAAATGTATTCAGCTTCGTAGCGGAAGCACTAATTGTTGCGTCGTCGGCTTGTTTAAGAAGTGCGTAATAATTTTCGAAAAAAGCAAAGGTCGCGTAGATATCAAGATCATTCCAGTTTTTTTCGTAGAAAGATAATTTATCCATTGCTCCAGCTTTACTGTAAACTTCCCCTAGCGCGTTGATAATTTGAGCGTTTAACTCTTTTTCGAGCGGAACAGCGAGAGCCATAGCTGCATCTTTGTCAACTTCTGCTAAGCCTCCTAAGGCCGCTGCAATTGCCGGATAAGCTTGTTCATTTTGTGCCGCCTTTTCTAGCAGAGACTGATATTCTTTATTCCCAGTACTTCCTAATGTACCTAAGGCTGCCGCACGAACTTTTGAGTTTACATCAGATTGAGCGAGATTTTTTAATTTAGTTAGAACCACCGGATCGGATTTGTCGGTAGATCGGATGGCCAGTCCACGTATTTCCCAAAAAGAATCATTAAGTGCTTTCGCAAAAATGGCTTTCGCTGCTGGTGTTTCGACTTCTGCCAAACTGCTTAAAGCCTCAAACTTGTCCGCATAAAGGGGTGCATGTTTATATTGAAAAATATAATTTTCAGTAGATTGTTCTTCCTCAATTTCTGCCAGTAGCATTCGGTCGGCATCAAAGTTAACCAGCGCAGCTTGTCCGTTCGTTTTTAAATTAAAGGTTTGTTTACGATTTTCTAAGACAACTTTATGACGAGTGGGTTTTCCATCAGCTGTATACACATCAATCGCAAAAGGTAAAATAAAGATGGCCGGAAATTCATCCGCGTTTTGGGTCTGTTCTACCGTAACAGCGACTTGATTAGGTTGGAGATCATAGCTCACTTTTAGTTGTGGATGACCAGCAGAAAAATACCATTGATCAAAAAACCACTTTAGATCTTGTCCGGTTACTTCTTCATAAGCCAATCTTAAATCGTGGGCTTCGACAGCAGTCAACGCATTGTCTATTAAAAACTTTTCTAGACCTGCAAAAAACGCTTCATCTCCCACTAAATTTCGTAACATGTGTAACACCAGACCTCCCTTGTTGTAGCTGTGGGCGTCGAACATATCTTCTTTGTCATTATACCCCCAATGAATAAGTGGGTGCGCGCCACCTTGTCCAACGCTGCCAAGGTATCCATTCATTTCATTGCGACGGTGACGATCCGCTTCCTCGCGACCATATTTATGTTCAAACCAAAGGTATTCACTATAATTTGCGAAGCCTTCATTCATGGTTAGATTGGCCCAACTCTCACAGGTTACGTAATCACCAAACCAATGGTGAAACAACTCATGAGCTACAATTCCGTCGTTGTGATTATCAATTAGTTCTCGTTCTGTTTTTTGAACAAAATCACCAAAGATAACACCTGTCGTATTTTCCATAGCACCTGAAACGTAGTCACGTACTACCACTTGACTGTATTTTTGCCAAGGATATTTTACACCGGTTATTTTAGAAAAGAAAGAAAGCATCTCTGGTGTATGATTAAATATTTTTTTAGCATCCGCCTTGTAGGCTGGTTCTACATAATACTCAAGAGGAATATTTTCCCAAGTTTCTTTTACCACCGCAAATTCCCCTACCGCAATCATAAATAAATACGGTGCGTGAGGCATATCCATTTTCCAATAATCAGTACGAGTACCATCTGCATTTTTCTTCGAAGATTTTAAAAGACCATTAGAAAGGGTGACGTATTTGTCTTCCACCGTGAGATACATTTCTTGGGTACACCGTTCGTTGGGTTTGTCCGTAGTAGGAAACCAGCGGGAGTTCCATTCTGTTTCTCCTTGCGTCCAGATTTGTTGAGGTTTGTCCGGATCTTCGTTTCGTGGATTGATGAAGAATAATCCTTGATCAGAAGTAATCGCAGAGCTACCTCCCTGACCACCTAGTTCGGCAGGTTTGGCAGTATAGTCTATTTCCAATTTATACTGTTCTCCCCTTTTGATGGTCTTGCCGAGAGAAATCGTCAGACGTTCGTCGTCATATTCGTATTTCAAGGGCGAGGATTGGCCGGCAAGATTTATTTTATGAATATCAAAATCTTTGGCGTCCAACGTGATTTTATCAACCGCATAAAACCAAGGTTTGATGGTCAAAGTGGCTTTGCCTAACACATGTTCTTTTTCCCAATCAAACTTGAGATCAAGGGCCGTATGAATAATATCATTTTCGAGTTTATAGCTACCACGATAGACGGGAAGCTGATATTCTTCAGGTGTTTTAAGCGTATTGGGTTTTTCGGCAGAAACGACCAAGGTATCTAGGTCTCTTTCTTCTATTTCAATAGTCCCGCCGTCAAAGATGGTTTCTTCTGTGGCAATTTTTTGAGTTTTACAGCCAACTATTAATAGAATAACGGCGATAAAGGGCATCAAGCGAATCATAATACTTACTGTTTTGTTTGAAAGGCAAAAATAGTCCTATTTTAGAATATTCGATATTATCGGCTGGAATCTTATGTCTGGCAATAACAGAAAGACAACTTTATGATTATATAATATAGAAATGTAATTTATTTAGTTATATTTGTGTTAAGTTTTTAATCATTTTCAATTTCCATTTAAACTAAGGATCAATAAAAGAATCAACTCAAACCTTTATAACTTATTTTTTAATCGATCCTAAGCAATAGACAAT
>CAZYAC010000314.1:0-6128 GCA_964645475.1 uncultured Saprospiraceae bacterium
CGTACTCCAGTCAATAGAATAGAATGAACTTGGTTTTTGCCAGACGTCCCCGAGTTTTACACTAATAAATCCTTCACTCAATTTTTCGGTGTCATCCCAAAGAATTAAACCTTTATAATTCATATAATACAACATCAGCTCAAAAGCTTTGAGGCGAATCGGCTGAAATTCTCCATCATCTGCTGCAAAAAAGCGTGATGCGGAGAATGGCAGAACCCAAAGTACATGAATTTTGTGTTGATAATAAGCAACTGTACGACGAATTAATTCAGCTGGAGTGAGTGGTGTAACCTGAATTTCGATGCCAATATTTTTTTTAAATCCTTCGACTAGAATATCTGGTCTGATCGTGCCAACTATTTTTTCTAGGGATACATTTTTTACCTTTGTTCCCAGTTCCTGAAGCAAACTATAATAGATTTGTTTCTTGATTCGGAGATGTAATTGTGATTCTCCCTTATAAAGGCACGTTTTTTCAGGTAAGTGAGCAAAATGGTGTATGCGCTTGAGTCCTTTTCTAATCCTTAATTCACTACCACAAGCCGTACAGAAAAAAGGACCATTAGTCGAAGATTGATCTGCGGCAAATACTTGTTTTGAACTTTGTGGATGATATGCTGTCAACATTTTGCAAAATTAGAAATATATCGGATGATTTGACTCAATTTATCAAGCAGTTGATTATCTTTACCTAAGAATTATACACATTTTTATCAAAAACACACATATGAAAATTCAAAAAGGAGAAAAGGCGCCTAATTTTACGCTGAGAGCAACAGATAAATCAGAAGTTTCTCTGGAAGACCATCGGGGTAAAAATGTAGTGTTGTTATTTTTTCCATTGGCTTTTACGGGCGTTTGCACCGATGAGCTATGTTCAGTTCGAGATAGCATGGAAGACTATAAAAATCTGGACGCAGAGGTACTAGCGCTCTCGGTTGATTCGTTATTTACCTTGGAGAAATATAAAGAAGAACAAGGGTATCAATTTCCTTTGTTGTCTGATTTTAATAAAACAGTTTCGCGCGCCTATGATGCCTTATACGAAGATTTTGTATTGGATATGAAAGGTGTTTCTAAGCGTTCTGCCTTTGTAATTGATAAAGAGGGAATTATTCAGTACGCTGAAGTGTTAGAATCAGCGGGAGATTTACCCAATTTCGCCGCGATAAAGGAAACATTAAAAGGACTGAATTAGTTAAAGTAGATAGAAGTCACCAGATGGAAACTACCTAATCATCAGGCTGGCATTTTTTAATAAATTTTAATGATACTAAGATGTTTAATAATAGTACAGAGACTTTAGAAGAAGTATTGGTAGAAGAAAAAATAACAAATACCGGTACGCCCGCAGAATTATTGATCTATAACGATGATCATAATACTTTTGACTGGGTAATCGAATGTTTGGTGGATGTACTTAGCCACTCGAGAACCCAATCAGAACAACTTTCTTTGATTATACACTACAAAGGCAAAGCGGTCGTCAAAACAGCTCCTTTTGAGGTATTACGCCCATTTAAGGATGCCCTGACCGAACGTGGTCTTTCGGCAGTTATTGAGAGCATGGCGGAGTAAAAGTATAATAGACTTTTTTCTAAATTCTATAACCATTTAACATTACTATGCCCGTATTTCGGCTGTCAGATGAGGACATCAGCTTTCCGCCGGCATATCTAGCTGACGAATACGGTCGTCTTGCAATTGGTGGCGACTTATCCCCTGAACGTCTTTTGGTCGCTTATCAATGTGGACTCTTCCCTTGGTTTAACCCTGATGAACCCATTATTTGGTGGTCTCCGGATCCGCGCTTTGTTTTGTTTCCCGACGAACTAAAAGTGGCGAAAAGTATGCGCCCCATCTTTAACCAAAACAAATTCACCTATTCTTTCGATCAGCATTTCAGAACCATCATTACCACTTGTCGAGAGGAAAGATTAACGGATGATGGTTCCGGAACTTGGATTACCGATACCATGGTAGAAGCTTATTGCCGACTTCATGAACTTGGTTTTGCTCACAGCGTAGAAGTACTCAAGGAGGGAAAGATCGTAGGGGGATTATACGGAATTTCCTTAGGGAAAATCTTTTTTGGAGAATCTATGTTTGCAAAAGTCCCGAATGCTTCCAAAGCGGGTTTTATCACATTGGTAAACACGTTAAAAAAACAAGGTTTTTGGTTGATTGACTGCCAACAGGAAACCAAACATTTGCAGAGCCTAGGAGGTGCCAATATTCCTCGGCAGTTGTTTTTAGAATTGATGGAGAAAAATGAAAAAGAAGAGACTATTCGAGGGAATTGGAGTGGACTTTTTTAAGGAGGACGATCTATAAAACAGCATTAGAGCTTGTTCAAATTTTCGTGATTGTGCGAAATTTGCCAATTGCAGCCAATTAATGGAAGTTTAGATAAGCTCTTAATAATATACTATCATGATAAACAAACTACTTTCTCTATTTATCTTGGTCGGAGGCCTATGGTTTTTATTTGCCTTTACCCGAGGTGAAACTATTCGAGAATATCCACAAAATTATTTTCGTTCTCCAGTCAATACGCCCATTAAATTATCTGGTACCTTTGGTGAATTGCGCTCCAATCATCTTCATGCTGGTATTGATATTAAAGCCCATAATGGTAAAACAGGACAAGCTATTTTGAGTGTTGCCGATGGATACGTCGCTAGAATAAAAGTACAGTCGGGTGGTTATGGAAATGTGCTATATATCAACCATCCTAATGGTTATACCTCGGTATACGCGCACCTCGCCAATTTTCCAGAAGCAATAACCCGCTACGTAAAATCGGAACAAAAAAGAAAAAAGACTTTCGAGATAGAACTCTATCCAGAAGCTGGAAAATTTAAATTCAAAAAAGGAGAAAAATTGGGAAAGATGGGATTGTCCGGAAGATCTTATGGTGCACACCTTCATTTTGAAATTCGCGATACCCGTACTTCCAAACCGATTAACCCACTTTTGTTTGGCCTAGAAGCCAAAGATAAATTAGCCCCTAAATTACACGAACTAAAAATTTATGCGCTAAACGATAAACTGGAAACCCTTACTACGAAATCATTTAAGGTGAAAAAAGGAGGTAAAGGATACCGAATAAGTGGTGACACTTTGCTGATTGGAGCTTGGAGAATTGGGGTAGGCTTAAAAGCGTATGATCACATGTCGTTGGCGCCCAATTGGAATGGAGTTTATAAAATGACGATGACCAAAGACGATCAACCAGTCTATGGCTTTGAAATGGAAACTTTCTCTTTTAACGAATCCCGTTATATCAATGCTCATTTAGATTACGAAGAACAAGTGAGCAAAAAGGCATACATCAATCGCTTTTACGAATTGCCGGGAAATCGATTGTCGATTTACAGAGAGAAAAAAGACCGAGGAATTATCAAATTGGAAAAAAATAAGGCGATTAAAATTCAGATACACGCCTCGGATGTAGCTGGAAACAATGAAGTCCTTGAATTTTGGGTTAGACGTACCGACGTTCCTGAGCCCCCCGAACGTTCCTATAATTATTTGTTCCTTTATGATCAAGCCAATGCTATTGAGACTGAGGACTTTTCTCTATCCATGCCCAACGGAACCTTGTACGAAAATTTATATTTTAAATATCATTCTACCACTGAAAACTCGGCAGGTGTATATTCATTGATTCACCATTTACACGATTATAAAACACCAGTACATAAATATTACAACATAGCCATTCGTCCGATGGACCTGCCAGAGACCCTACGTGAAAAAGCGTTTATCGCTTATTGCCAACCAGATCATAAAATGATCACTTGTGGAGGAAAATGGGAAGGAAATCTATTGACCACTAAAGTTCGAGACTTAGGAGATTTTAGTATTATGGTTGACACAGAGGCACCTAAAATTACGCCGGAAAAATTCAGTAAAAATATGGTAGGCTATAATCGTATGACCTTTAAAGTGACCGATAATTTTGCAACCGCTCCAAATGTAAAACAGATTGACTACGATGCCTACCTTGACGGAAACTGGATACTGATGGAATATGATGCTAAGAATGATTTACTGACCCACCGGTTTTCGAAGGATTTAGCTAAAGGAAATCATCAACTTCGACTAGTCGTTCGGGATGATCGGAAAAATGAGACCGTCTTTGAGAAAACATTTAAGTATTAAAATCATGTATCTATTAAGAGATAAGTTATCAATTTTAAGTTTTTCTTTAGAAATTAGTACCCAACCTTTTTGTAGCAACTGTCTGTCTTTTTAGGTAAGATCATTAACCTTTAAAATATTTTGCTATGAAAAATCTAATTCAATTATCAGTTTTCCTATTAGTCTGTTTATTTGCACTGGCTTGCAATAAGTCCGAAGATGAATTAGCATTATGCGAGTTAGGGCCTGCTCTTTCTATCTCGTGTTATCGAATCTATGATCCGGTGTGCGGTTGCAATGACGTTACCTACAGTAATGATTGTGTAGCTTCGGCTGCCGGTGTTCCTTCCTTTACTCCTGGTGAATGCCCATAAAAACTCCATTTTTTTGAACCATTTTCTTTAGATTCTATTTGATTAAAGAACAAACTCATTTAATCATTATGACGAATCTACAGCCGGGCGATAAAGCACCGGATTTTACTAGTGTAAACGAGAAAGGAGAAAAAATAAAATTAAAAGATTACCGAGGTAAAAAATTGGTCTTGTTTTTTTACCCAAAAGATAATACGCCAACTTGCACGGTCGAGGCCTGTAATCTTCGGGATGCTTACCAAGATTTAAAAGACAAAGGATTTGAGTTACTTGGGGTCAGTCCCGACTCAGAAAAAAAGCACCAAAATTTTATTGCTAAGCATGACTTACCTTTTCCTTTGTTAGCGGATACCAATCGAGCGGTGATCGAAGCTTATGGAATTTGGGGACCTAAAAAATTTATGGGTAGGACTTTTGATGGATTACACCGTACTACTTTTGTCATTGACGAAAAAGGAAAGATTGAACAAGTCATTCAAAAAGTGAAAGCTAAGCAACATGCTGCTCAGATTTTAGGAGAGCTGTAATAAGTAGCAATAAAGATCATCGCCATTTTTATATTGAGCGGTACTTCCTCGTCAAGCTCATCATAGATATTCCATTGGCGTGGATCACGCTCCCAGGCAGTTTGTAACGAAAAGTGGCCATAGCGATCATTGTCGAGTATCCATTCGTCGAGGTTGTTGCGCCACTTGCTTTTAAAGACGAATGAAGCATCGCCACCAGTAATCTTCCATTCGGTAAGATCGTTGTTCCAACGAGGACGCATCGTTACCAATACACCGTCGCCTCGAACTTCCCATTGGTTGGGTCGGTTGCGAGATACCTGTGCAATTTGACCACGCTCATCATCAATTTGGAAATCCCATTCCGTCCAGTTGTCCTGATTTTTCCAGCGCAGCTCCAGCTCGCCTGAGGCCTCTAGCGCTTCGTCTTCTTCGTCAGATTCACTTTCTGTATAAAGTCTCCATTCAACAAACGAATCCGTCCATGTTGTTTCGATTCCAACAAACCATTGCTGAGCTGAAAGCGGTAGCCCCAGAAAGAGAATAGAAATAATGACGATTAGATTTCGGAAAGAATTCATATAATAAGATTAAACTAGAACAGACCCAAAATACAATTATTTTGGGTCTGTTGCATATAGTGATTTGCTTAAAGTAGCGTTAAAAAATCACTAATTATTTAAATGTCAGGCTACTTGTTAGAATGGTAGATCATCATCTACTCCACCCGTACTAGCTGGTTCGTCGGCTACAGAAGGGAAGGAGTCAATACTAGCGTTAGGAGTGTCATTGTTAGCACCTGCTTTTTCAATTCTCCATGCGTCCAGATTGGTAAAGTAAGAAGTTTTTCCTTCCTTAGTATATTCTCGGCCACGAAGAGAGAAAGTAACCTTTAACTGGTCGTCTACTTCGAATGGGTCCAGTTTTTCACAGTTATTTTGCGTAAGCTGCATTTTAACTATCTGAGTATAAGCACCGTCTTCAACTTCCAGCACAAATTCTCTTTTCTTAAATTTTTCGGTAACCTGAGTAGTTTCAAATTTTTTGTACAGACGACCTTCAACGTCAAATGCCATAATAGTTGTTTTTTGAATTGATAAAA
>CAZYAC010000315.1:0-6119 GCA_964645475.1 uncultured Saprospiraceae bacterium
ATTTAAGCTTTTTTCTTTTAGTAAGGGGAGTTTTCGGAGCGGACTCAATATTGGATAATAACAAGAATGGTCTATTAGTGAGTCCTTGGTACCTAATATCAAGAATAAGTTACAAAACTTCAGTATTTTTACCAAAATATTATTGAAGCTGTTCAAAAATGGAGGTTAAAATTAGTTGTAGATGCTTGATTTTCAAGACGAAGCTCCATTTTTTTTGCGTAGCCTAAGCTACGGAAAATAAAATTAGCTGAAGTATTGGAAGTCAATGGATTACAAGTAAATTATCTATCTATTTTTAAACAGCTTCATTTATAAATGTCAGAACCAAAACGAGCAAATTTTAGCCCGACCAAAGAGTCAATCCACGAGATTATCTTTGAAGCAGATACACCGGCTGGTAAATATTTTGACATAATATTATTGATATTTATTGTAGGCAGTGTGATCGTGGTGATGCTAGAAAGTATAGCGGAGCTAAATATCAAATATCATCGCCTCTTCGTTATTTTAGAATGGGTTTTTACCATCTTTTTTACCATTGAATATCTACTTCGCATCTATTGCGTCTATCAACCAAAAAAGTATATGACTAGCTTTTTTGGAATCGTAGATTTATTAGCCATTTTGCCTACCTATCTAAGTTTGTTTATTTATGGAACCCAATACTTACTAGTCATCCGGGCCTTAAGATTACTCCGTGTTTTTAGAATATTCAAGCTAGCCAATTTTCTCAAAGAAAGTTCTATAATTATGAGTGCTCTGAAAGCCAGTCGTCCAAAAATTACCGTTTTCTTAGTTTTTATCCTTTTATTGGTAACTATCATTGGCTCCTTTATGTATCTGGTTGAGGGCGGTCAGGAAGGCTCTTCTTTTACGAGTATTCCAACAAGCATTTATTTTGCGATCGTTACCTTAACAACGGTAGGGTACGGAGATATTGCGCCACAAACGGAACTAGGACAGTTTCTTGCTGCCATTGTCATGATTTTAGGGTACGCGGTCATTGCGGTGCCTACCGGAATTGTTTCTGCAGAAATGGTCGCACAGACAGAGGCAACCCCTGTTAACTCTCAATCTTGCCAAAACTGTAGTGCAGAAGGTCATACCGATGATGCCTTGTTTTGTCGTAAATGTGGGGAAAGCCTACATATTAATGAACATTAAGCTTATTTTAATGCTAAGGAACTTTCGTCGTAGCAAATAATCTTTTAATACTATATTTTCCACTTCCATTGACTACCACCATTAGTAAGCCTCCCATAATGGCCAAATTTTTCATGAATAATATAGATTGCATTCGCTTAATATCTCCAGGATCATTCCACCAAGAATGTAAAATAAAGGTGACGGGAATAAAATAGATCAATAACATAATGGCTCCAAGGGAAGAACGATATCCAATCAAAACAAGAATACCTCCCAAAATCAACAGAAAAAGACAGAAGGAAAGCAAAATATCCTGATTCCAAGTAATCCCATAATTCGTCATGGTTTCCTTAGTCGCTTTAAAATGCGTAATGGAATCATAGGCTTCGAAGAAGAAAATAAAGGCCAGAAAAACTCTAGCAATCAAGTCAATACTATCTTTCATTAATTGTTATTCTTGTTATTCATCGTTTAAAAATCGACTAACAGCGCGGGCAACATTTTGTCCATCCATCGCCGCAGAAATAATACCTCCCGCATATCCCGCTCCTTCCCCACATGGAAAAAGGCCGTTGATTTCCGGATGCTGATAACTTACTTTATCTCTCGGTATTCTCACCGGCGAACTGGTACGACTCTCGGTACCGATTACATTTGCATCTTCGATCATATATCCAGGCATTTTTTTACCAAATTCAATCATCCCTTTTCTTAGTCGTCGGTAAATTCCTTTTGGCAATAATTCGTGTAAAGGAGCAGAATATAACCCAGGAATATACGAAGATGGAGGTAAGGTAATGGATTTTTTCCCATTTACAAAATCGGTCATTCGTTGAGCAGGAGCCCGCTGACTACCATCTCCATATTGAAATAATCTTCGCTCTACCGACTGTTGAAAAGCCAAACCTGCTAATATCCCATGTTCACCATATGGCGCAAGATCTTCTTCCTCAACTGCTACAACGGTACCCGAATTGGCAAAAGGTGAATCTCGACGCGACATGGACATCCCATTCACCACCAATTCACCGGGAGCTGTAGCCGCAGGTACGACCAATCCTCCGGGGCACATACAAAAGGAGAACACCCCTCGTCCTTCGACCTGACAGGCTAACCGATAGCTGGCAGCTGGCAATGCATCGGTACGAGTGGCCATCTTGTATTGAATTTGATCAATCAGTGGTTGAGGATGTTCTACTCTTACTCCCAAAGCAAAGGATTTTATTTCCATCAGTATTCCCTTCTGGTGAAAAAGATGATAAATATCTCGTGCCGAGTGGCCAGTAGCCAATACCACTACCTCTGCTTCATGCTTCTCCTCCTCATTAACAATGACCCCACGAGCACTACCCTCTTCAATCATCAGATCCGTTACAAAAGAATTGAAATGAATATTCCCTCCATATTTTAAAATAGTTTCTCGGATATTACCTACTATTTTAGGTAATTTATTAGAACCGATATGCGGATGCGCATCTACCATAATATCGGGGGTAGCTCCGTGTTCTACCAATAAGCGCAACGCTTTTTCAATATTACCCCGCTTGTGAGAGCGCGTATAGAGTTTACCATCGGAGTAAGTTCCAGCACCTCCTTCTCCATAACAATAATTGGAATGTGGATTGACCGTTCCGGACTGTTGAATAGCTTTCAAGTCTCTTCGACGAGCACGCACATCTTTCCCTCGATCAAAAATGATAGGTCTCAAACCTAGTTCAATCATTTCCAACGCAGCAAAATACCCTGCTGGTCCTGCACCAATAATAATGGCGCTGGGAGCATCGTGTACAGCCTTAAATTTTGATAATAATGGAACTGGTTGGGATGGAAGTTGATCTAGATAGACTTCAACTTGTAGACGGAAGTAAATTTGTTTTTGACGAGCGTCAATGGAACGACGAACGATTCGGTAATCTTTTACTCTTTTGGGATTAATTCCGGCTTTTTTAATAGCCTTACGGCGAATCAGATCATGATCCTCTAGTTCTTCAGGCCGCAAGGGTAATTCTACTTTCTTAATCATGCCGCAAATTTTCGCAAATATACGAAGTAGCGGCTATAATCAAGAACTTGTTTAGACTAGCTTTTACCGTTGGTCGATCGAAGCATCCACTTGTTCTTCCGTTTGTCGAACTAACGACGTTTTGCTAGCTTCCACAAAGTCGTCGGGAACATAGATAACTACTTTGGTATATTCGTAGCAAGTTAGGTCTTTATATTTTATCGGTTGTCTATTTTTATCTTTAGAAACTAGTGAAAAACTTTCTCCAGCAGCATTACCTTCTAGTTCATATCGACCTTCTTTTAAGTAGTAGTTTAAAATACTTGGTTTGGCATCCGAAAGTTCAATATAAGTTTTTGACATCAAGGTATTACCTGCCCATTTGACAATTTCGTAATCTCCGGCTAATTCAAGACTAATTGACTGTGCTTCATCGATCTCAAAAGTCTGATGTACCGTTTCTTTTAGCTGCCCAAAGAGGGTCGTTCCAAAGGAAACTGTCACCAAAACTAAAAATAGTTTAATAAATTTCATGTGTTTATCTTAAAATCGGATAGTTGTTTAACTATTACTTATCCGAGAATGTACAAAAACCGTACGAGTTTGAACTGTCACGAGCTGCAATTTATTGTTAATATACAGGAATATCAAAAGGGATACCACCAAAAGTGGTATCCCTTTTCAATTATCGCGTTAAATGTTTCTTAAAATGCTGCAGCATCAGCAGGTTTTGCGATATCTGAAGCGGCTTCACCACCATAACTAACTGTTACATCCTCAGGAACATAAACTACATAGGAGACATTTTCTTTCAATGATTCTCCACGTACGGTGATTTTACGGGCAAGTCCAGGGGAAGAAACTATCAAACCATTTTCTGATTCTTCTAGTTCCAAATTGTAGCGTCCAGCAGTAATCAAAGATTTAAGCATGGCATCCGATCCAGCAACACCAATGAGCATTTGTACCCGCATGATTTCGCCAGCGCGTTCTTTGACTTCAATATCTCCTTCTAAATTAAGGGTTACTGCGGTATTTCCTTTCAGGTTAAAGGACTTGACAAGGGTTTTTTCTACATTCGTTTGGGCGATAACCAAAACGGTGGTTAAGAAAAAACAGATTAGAGTTAATTGAATCTTTTTCATAAGACCTTATTTTGGGTGAATGTATTCTGGTTTGGTCTGAATTCCTCTCTAAATTATATTCTAAATATAAGAAATTATGAGGAAAAAGTCAAACAGAATATCACTTAAAATATTAATGTTTTTATATAACTGCGTTTCTTATACGCATTAGCTTTATCAATAATGTCTCCATGTTTTCCAGCGGTAACATATTAGCACCGTCGGATTTGGCGGAAGCCGGATCAGGATGTGTCTCTAAAAAGAGTCCATCTACTCCTACGGCGATTCCTGCTTTGGCAATTGTTTCTATCAATGCTGGGTTGCCACCCGTAACACCACTACTTTGGTTAGGCTGCTGCAAGGAGTGTGTACATACAATCAAGAGTCACTTTACTACCCAAACGCTGCATAACTGGAATTCCACGATAGTCTACAACCAAGTCTTGATATCCCATCATGGTACCTCTTTCGGTGAGCATTACCTGATTATTACCAGAGTTAATTACCTTTTGACGGGCAAAAGCCATCGCCTCTGGGCTTAAGAACTGGCCTTTCTTAATGTTGACTACTTTTCCTGTTTTTGCGGCAGCCACTAAAAGTTTGGTCTGACGACATAAAAAGGCAGGTATTTGCAAGATATCAACGTGTTGTGCAGCCAGCACAGCCTCTTCCTCTGAATGTATATCCGTTGTCACCGGAATTTCTAGATCACTTCGGATAGTGCTTAAAATTTCTAAAGCTTTTAGATCTCCGATTCCTGTAAAAGAATCCAGTCGTGATCTATTTGCTTTGCGATAAGAACCCTTGAAAATGAAAGGTAGTTCCAATCGAGTAGTTATTTCTTTCAGTTGCGCTGCAATCTGAAATGCCATTTCTCGTCCTTCGATAGCACATGGACCCGCGATAAGATAAAACTGACCTTTGTCAGTAAACTTTATTTCTGGTATCAAATTCAGATCCATAGCAACGGTTTTTAGCGGTGCAAATTTAATATGAATAACAGTCCTAGACAAGGCATAGTTCTAAAATATTATTCCAAAACACCAGTAATTAAAAGACTTAATTAAAATTTAATTTTATATTTTTATAAAAAACAAAATAACATACTAAATTTATCTCACTACCCTACTACTATAATCGGCCAAAAAAAGCGGGTAAAGGCAATTATTTTCTTGCAAAATAAAATGTTAAAATTTAGCTTTAACTTGTCCACTTCTTTATTTACTCGCCAATATCTTCATTCCATAGCCGAGGATGGTCCTCAATAAACGCTGTCATCATATCTACACACTCCGTATCTTCCATTCTAATAAGATTTACTCCATTCTGACTTAACCAATCCTCTGCTCCCATAAAAGTCTTGTTTTCACCAATTACGACCGTTGGAATGCCATATAAAAGAATTGCACCACTGCACATTGAACAGGGTGACAAAGTAGTATATATCGTGCACTCCCGATAAACCGATGCTGGTTGACGTCCTGCATTTTCTAAAGCATCCATTTCTCCATGTAAGACCACACTACCCGACTGAATACGGCGATTATGTCCACGACCTATAATTTCACCATTATGAACCAAGATACTCCCAATCGGAATACCTCCTTCGGATTGGCCTTTACGAGCTTCTGCAACCGCTTCGGAGAGAAAATATCGATGATCTTCCATTTTTTTAAAGATTTATATTTGAAATGCTGATGGAAGTTGTTTTAAAATAGAGCTTCATGTCTACAGATAAATCATTTTAAAACAGCTTCATAAAAAAATACCCCGTTGTCAAAGACAACGGGGTATAATGATAAGTATTTTTTGATAAATCATTCTTGTCCGGCAAATCGAACATTTCA
>CAZYAC010000316.1:0-6088 GCA_964645475.1 uncultured Saprospiraceae bacterium
GATTAAACAAATGATCCTTCTATTCCCCATTAGCGGTTGAAATATTTATATCGTTTTGCACATCACATACAAGTCCACGCCATTTTGTATATGAAATAACCCATAGACATGTAAGATTATTGAATTACCGTCACTATCTTTAATGCACAGTGTATTTAACCTTCAGTCCTGAAGTCATAGATCTGTTAACTGAGTATTCTACAAACAACTTATATCTTATCGTCAATAGCATCGTAGAATTAGGTGTTCATCTAAATTCTGGACAAAGCGTCACCAGATCAATTTTAAATAAAAAAGATACTTTTGGTGAGAATGTTTGAATTGGATTAAAAGAGCATGGATGTTTCGCGAAGGTTATGAACACTTGGTTAATAATATTATCTCCTGATTTCCAACCTTCATGCTTATACTCTTCCAAAATCGCCAATCCCTTTTTGGGAACCTTTAAAGATTCCACCCTACCATTCTATCATAAAAATTTGGACAAGTTCTAAGGAAATAAGTCTAGCTCAATGACTTCCTTGATGATTCCTTGAAATTTTTTAATTAAAAAAACTCTTTTCAAGGAGTATAAAACAAAATTTCTTGTACCTTTTAATTAGGTTACCTTTGTATAAAACAAAATCATTTAAAGAAATATAGTAATATTCAAACTATTTAAGATCTCCAAGCAATTAGAAACTCTAAATAGTAGAAAATAAACAATCATGCACTTACAAGACTATTTTAAAGAAGCAAAAAAATTAATCCAAAGTCAAAATTTTGAAAATCTCAGGAAACTTGAATTAGAAAAACCAGAATATTTTAACTGGGTTGAGGAGATATTTTATGACTTAAATGTAAAAGATTTAGGTAACCAAGATGCCTTGATTTGGAGATATAACGATTCGGAAAAAAGGTTTTCTTTTTTAGAAATATATGAAACCGCTAATCAATTCCTCAATTTACTTAGAAAGAACGGCGTCCAGCAAGGTGATCGCTTTTATTCTATGTTGCCTTTGATACCAGCTAATTGGATCAGTTTTATAGCAACCATAAAAGGAGGCTTCATCATGATGCCTGCTCCCACCAATCTGAGTTCTAGAGATCTTTTTCATCGTTTTGATTCCTTATTCCCCGAAGTTTTTATAACAGATATCCATCATGCCTCAAAAATTGATGAAGCAGAAAAAGAGATTGGAAAAAAAATAAAACTTAAGATTTGTGTGGGTGGTCGTCGCGAAGGTTGGATATCATTTGAAGATTTGATAACCATGCCTAAAGAAGCTGAAAGTGCCTCAACAAAAGCAGACGATCCTGTTTTATACTTCTTTACTTCTGGAACTACCGGCTTACCCAAAATAGTCGTTCATACTCATTTCACTTATCCCGTAGGACATTTAACCACAGCGTCCTGGTTGGGTTGCAAACAGGGTGATGTGCACTATAATATTTCCTCTCCTGGTTGGGCAAAATTTGCTTGGAGTAGTTTTTTTGCACCTTGGAATATGGGTGCTACCATTTTCGCCAATCAAGTAGATAAATTTGTACCAAGTGAACAACTAGCGGCCATGCAAAAATATGGTATCTCTTCTTTTTGTGGTTCTCCAACGGTTTTGAGAATTCTCATTCAAGAAGATATAAAATCCTACGATTTAAAACTCCGTACTAGTTGTGCCGCTGGAGAACCCTTGAATCCAGATGTTATTCAAAAATGGAAAGAAGCTACGGGCATTCAAATCCGGGATGGATACGGACAAACAGAAACAACGGCACTTGTCGGTAATCTGCTGGGACAAAAAATCAAGCCTGGATCAATGGGACAACCCACTTTTTTATACGATGTGGTAATCTGTGATGAAGATGGAAAAGAAGTTCCCCCATTGGAAGAAGGCATTATATGTGTTCGAACTAATACTGGGATGGCAAATGGATTATTTCTCGAATACTTAAATGATAAAGAGAGAACCCAAAAAGCATTTAAACATGATCTTTATTATACGGGAGATAAAGCCTATAAAGATGAACAAGGTAATATTTGGTTTATTGGTAGAAATGATGATGTAATTAAGGCCTCGGCATATCGGATAGGACCTTTTGAGGTAGAAAGTATTTTGATTGAACATGATGCAGTCATTGAATCTGCCGTAGTGGCTAGTCCTCATGAAATAAGAGGTTACGCTGTAAAAGCCTTTGTAATGCTTAAAGATGGGATAGCTCCAAGTAAAGAATTGGCCGAAGAACTTTTTTCTTTTTCTGAAAAAAATCTAGCTAAATATAAAGTACCTCGAATCATTGAATTTCCAGAATCACTTCCGAAAACCATCAGCGGAAAAATTCGGAGAATAGAGCTTAGGGCAAATGAAGCAGAAAATAAAATCAACGCTTCCAAAAGAGAAAACGAGTATTTTCACGCTAAGTATTAGACTTTAGAGTATACTTAAAAACCTACATTGAAAATGATACAACAAAGCTATACCTCCGGAACAAGTTCAATTCCACTATTAGGAATAACCATTGGCGATAAATTTGATGAAACGGTTCAAAAATATCCAAACAATGATGCCTTAATCGTTCACCATCAAAATATTAAATGGACTTACCATGAATTAAAAAATCAGGTAGATAAGTGTGCCAAAGCGCTAATGGCTTGTGGCTTAGAAAAAGGAGATCGAGTTGGGATTTGGTCCCCTAATCGTTCGGAGTGGACCGTACTTCAAGTAGCAACCGCAAAGGTTGGGATCATTTTAGTAAACATCAATCCTTCTTATAGATTACATGAACTTAAATATGCTTTGTTTCAATCGGGATGTAAAATGATTGTTTTGGCTGATGAATTCAAATCATCCAATTACACTCAAATGATTTTGGAATTAGTGCCCGAATTGCTAACTAATAATTTTGGGAAACTTCCATCTAAAGAATTACCGGATTTGAAGATGGCTGTTGTTTTATCTGACACTCCAGAAAAAGGGCTATTATCTTGGCGTGATCTACTCATAAAATCGTCATCTATTAACGATGAAGATTTAATGAAAAGACAAACCAGTCTTGCATTTGATGATCCAATCAATATTCAATATACAAGCGGAACCACAGGCTATCCCAAAGGAGCTACGTTGAGCCACCATAATATTCTTAATAATGGCTATTTCGTAGCAAGGTCCATGAATTTTACTGAAAAAGATAGACTAATAATTCCGGTTCCCTTATATCATTGCTTCGGTATGGTGATGGGTAATTTGGGATGTATCACTCACGGTGCTACCATGATCTATCCTAGTGAAGGTTTTGAACCTCATGCGGTTTTGCAAGCAGTAGAAAAAGAAAAAGCAACTGCTGTTTATGGAGTGCCTACCATGTTTATTGCTCAACTAGAATATCCAGATTTTAAAAAATACAATTTAAAAACTTTACGGACAGGAATCATGGCGGGTTCTCCATGTCCAATTGAAGTTATGAAAAAAGTTCAGACGGTTATGAATATGTCTGAAGTACAAATTGCCTATGGGATGACGGAAACGAGTCCAGTCAGTACGCAAACCAGAATCGGTACTCCTATCGAAAAACAAGTAAGCACCGTTGGACAAATCCACCCCCACCTAGAGGTAAAGATTATTAATGAAAATACTAAGCAGGTAGTTCCAATCGGACAGCCAGGTGAATTATGTACCCGTGGATATAGTGTTATGCTCGGATATTGGAATGATGAAGAAAAAACCAAAGAAGCAATTGATGCTGCCAGATGGATGCATACAGGTGACATTGCAGTTATGGATGAAGAAGGTTACGTGAGTATTGTTGGAAGAATTAAAGACATGATTATCAGAGGTGGAGAGAATATTTACCCTCGTGAAATCGAAGAATTTTTATATACTCACCCAAAAATCAGTGATGTACAAGTCATTGGAGTTCCTAGTCCAAAATATGGAGAAGAAGTAATGGCTTGGGTCAAGTCAAAAGAAAATGAAACAATTACTGGCGATGAAATTTTGGCTTACTGTAAAGGTAAGATTGCTCATTTCAAAATTCCGAAATATTTCAAGTTTACAGATAATTTCCCGATGACGGTCACCGGTAAAATTAGAAAAATTGAGATGAGAGCCATTAGTATAAAAGAATTGGACATTTCTTCTAAAACTACTTAACCAAATTTACTATGGGCGATCTCAGATTTGACGGGGTCATCAAAGGGTTTGGAGGATGTCCGATGGCTCAGGATAATTTAGTTGGGAATATGCCTTCTGAAAATCTAATTCATTTTGCCAAAAATGAAAACATAGATTTAAATCTCAACCTAGAAATTTATAACGAAGCAACTTTACTTGCACAAAGAATATTTCAAAAAGAGGATTTCAAAAAACCAGATGAAAAAATTACTCCAGAATTCAAGATAGATTAGCCGCGCGATTTTCCAAAATAAATTTGAAAGATCGAGAGCGAATCTCTTCAAGGGTTAATCCAGTTTTTAGCACATCTTCTTCAGAGATCGCACCACTATTCAAGGCTTTTAAAAAATAATTCAGTAAGCCTTGTCCGGTAGCGGCATCATCAAAAACATCTCCTATTAAAGTTGCTCTTGCTGCTTTTTCTACAAAGGTTTTGAGGCGTTCTACGGCATCATCATAGCTCTCTAAAAAGAAGGCAAAGACGGCAGCATATCTCATGGGTACTTGAGCAGGGTTTAAATCCCAGCCTTGGAAATATCCATTCCAAAGGGAGTGTCGAATATGGTCATAACCTTTTTTCCATGCTCGATGTACGACCGCTCGGTTTTCACTCATTTGCTCATAGGTCAATTGGTCTCCACGGTGGGGTCCAATCGGCATCGTATTCGTGGCGCCATCCGACAACCAAATTCCGGTATGTGCTAAGGCGACCTTCGTCATGTGGTGCGCAAAATCACAAACGGGGTGATTCATTTCTTGATATTTGGCCGTAATACTACAAGAGGCGGTATAATCGTAAGTACCAAAGTGCATTCCCGTACAGCGACCTTGACTCTCTTTTAAAAATCTATAGAGTGGGTTAATACCATCTTTGTCCATAATAGCCTGCGTGGTTTCAACCATCATTTCCATTTTCAAACTACCAACTGGTAATTTCAATTCCGTTTCCATGATTTCGAAAAAACGCACTAAGGTTCGGACCTGCTCACGGATGGTCACCTTGGGTAGCATTACGACAAAATTATCAGGTAATTTTCCGCCAGTTTCATTCACCAAAGTGGTGACAAAAATATCAAGCGTTCGTAAACCTCTTTCTTTCATTTCTTCTGTAAAAGGCTTAATCCGAATCCCGATAAAAGGAGGCAAACAATTTTCCGCCATCCCTTTAGCCACTTCCTTAGCCGCTCGTTCTGCCGTGGCATCTTCTTCCTCATTTGAACGATTCCCAAACCCATCTTCAAAGTCAATTCTAAAATCTTCTAACGCTTCGGTTTTTAGTTTCTGTTCCACCTTTGCGTAAACATTTTCTGCAAGTGCTTTATCCAAGTGAAAAATATCCCCAAAAATAGCTGCATTTGGTGCATAGGTTTGGAAAGTTTCCATGGCTTTATTACCAAATTTTTCCGCCATATTATGCGTGAACAAATTCGCTCCTCCATAAACCGTATGAACGGGTTGTCGGTCCGTACGGTCACCAGGATAAACTTCCTGAAATTCACGATTTGCTTTTTTTAACTCCGAAAATAGTTGGGTCTTCTCTGTTGCTGGAATACTTAGTTTCATTGAATATTTATTGTATTTAGTTGATCTAATATATTTAATAGTTGAACTTGCTCTAAAAAGTTTATTTCTCGCAAAGACGCAATGACGCAAAGAATTTCTAACGTGTTTATCTTTTAATCCGAATTCTTTACGTACTATATTTATTTTTACTAAGGTTAGATTCTTTTGCTTTTTGACTTTTTAGAGTAAACTTATAGTTGAGATTTATTAGATTTTAACTTCCTAACTTCCTCGATAAGTTGAATAACCAAAAGGATTAATTAGCAAAGGTACATGGTAATGTTTATCATCCATGACCGTAAATTGAATTTCAACTTCCGGGTAAAATCCTTTGGTATTATTCTGTCGAAAATAACCACCGGTATCAAAAATTATTT
>CAZYAC010000317.1:0-6080 GCA_964645475.1 uncultured Saprospiraceae bacterium
TTGCGTCTTTGCGAGAATACACTATTATACCGATTTAGATGATCATTAGAAAACCAATGCTTACTCCTTACACATTATGCAAAAAATGCATCACATCACCATCTTTTACTAAATATTCTTTTCCTTCCACATGGAGTTTACCCGCTTCCTTGACCGCTTTTTCGGAACCAAATTCTACGAAGTGTGCATAGTCAATTACCTCTGCACGAATGAATCCTCTTTCAAAATCGGAGTGAATTACACCCGCTGCTCCCGGAGCTTTTGTACCTTCTTCTATAGTCCATGCTCGAACCTCTTTTTCACCAGCAGTAAAGTAGGTAATCAGTTTAAGTAGTTTATAACAAGAACGGATAACTCTATTTACCCCAGGCTCATTCAATCCCATATCTTCCAAAAATTCGTTTCGTTCTTCTTTAGTATCCAGCTCTGCAATATCAGCCTCAATTCCTGCACTGATCAGCAAGATTTCCGCTCCTTCATTTTTTACTGCTTCAGAAAATGCTTTCGTATGGTTGTTACCAGATTCGACGGAGTCTTCATCCACATTACAAACATAAAGAACCGGCTTAGCCGTCAATAACATAAACGCTTCAAGAAAAGCCATCTCATCTTCTTCCAATTCCATGGATCGAACAGGGGAGAGCGATTCCAAATGTGCAATTACTCGTTCGACTAACGCAATTTGTTTTAATATTTCTTTATCGCCCGTTTTAGCAGCCTTCTTCAGTTTCTCCAATCTTTTTTCAACGGTTTCCACATCTTTAAAAGCCAGTTCAGCATCAATAATCTCTTTGTCTCTGACAGGATCTACGGACCCGTCTACGTGCACCACGTTGGTATCCTCAAAGCAGCGTACCACATGTACGATCGCATTTACTTCTCGAATATTGGCCAAAAACTGGTTGCCCAATCCTTCTCCTTTACTCGCTCCTTTGATCAAACCAGCGATATCTACAATCTCTATGGTGGTGGGTTGTACCTTTTGTGGTGTAACCAATTCTTCTAGCTTATCCAGTCGATCGTCAGGTACTGTTATTATGCCAACATTGGGATCTTTGGTTGCAAAAGGATAGTTGGCTGCCAAAGCTTTCGCCGAAGTCAACGCGTTAAATAAAGTAGATTTACCTACGTTTGGAAGCCCAACAATTCCGCATTTAAGTGCCATGATTCTAGTATTTTATTTCAGCCCGCAAATATACTTAATTTACGTAAGTTTTGAACCCAAACCTAAATAAGATCAACCCCTTGAAGTATTCAAGATAATTTCCAATAAAAAAAACAAATGTCCAAGATAGCTAACACGCTAGAAGATCTCTGCGCCTCTGCGAGAAAAAAATATTTCAAAAAAGATCAAGACCCCAACGAAAGCATCACCCCAAATTATTCTCCAACAACGCTTCAATCTCCCCAGCAATAGTGCCCTGCGAAGGACGATCCGCCTGCGCATTCACAATATTTCCAGCTTGATCTATCAAAATAAAACGAGGAATACCCCTTATTTTATAGTCTTTACAGATTTGACTATTACCCGCTTTATCAGCCAATAATTGAGTGCCAGTCATATTCTTTTCTTTGATCATTTTCGCCCAAGCTTCTGCATTTTGGTCAATAGAAACAGAAACAAAAGCTACTTCCTGACCATGGAATTGCTCCTGAAGTTTTTCCAGATGAGGAATCTCAACTTTACATGGACCACACCAAGTTGCCCAAACATCTACATAGACTACCTTACCTTTTAAATCAGGAAGTCCAACCTTTTTACCGCTGGCGTCAGGATAGGTAAAAATAGGGGCGGGCAGACCTTTTTTTAGATGCTTCCAAGCTAAGAATGCTTCATCAATTTCTGCTAAATAGGCTGGATTGGTCACCTCTTTTTTAAATCGTTGATGGAGCGCTTCTGAACCATTGATTCCTTTAGACCGAAGATGTTGATTGAAAAATGTATAAAGCAAAAAGCTTTTGAGCTCGGGCGCGTTATGTTCTTTTTCTACAATCTCAAAAGCCCGAAGGCTGGTTTGAATCTTTCCACCGTTTATTAAATCCTTTTGAACCTGATCTGATGCCTTTTGCCTCACATGGGCTATAAGATAATTTCTATACGCCTCAGAGACCATCAGTTCGTCATTATTTAAATCTAAGCCTTTGGTATATGCCAGTAATTCTGGACTGGGCATATAAGGTTCTGATGGATTATAAAAGGCATGATATAAACTATAATCATTGTATTGCTTTGCCCAATTGTATTGTATTTCTGTGTCTTCGAACAACTTAAAATCTGTAGATAAGTCCTTATGGTCTTTTTTAAATTTTTCAAAAAATGCTTTTTCCTTTTCAAGGGATTCATCGGTCTGCGCCATAAATTCTGCTTCCGATAAAGTAGCGGCTTTCCGTTTTTGAGTATAAGTCAACGGATTATTTTGTGATTTTAAAAATAGATATTCTTGTGAGATAGGATCTGTTCCCGAAAATTTGATAGTCGCTGCCACCTTATGAGCATCAAAATCTATTATCGCCTTATCATTTGGTCGTAGAAACAAAGGAATTTTTAGTCCATTATAAACTAAAAAATAAATCCCCGGTTCATCGATAAGATGGTTAATGTTAAACCGACCTTCTTTAATAACACCGCTTCGGTTAGTGTTTTTGTGGGAAAGTTTAATGTTTGTATTTCCGGCATTCAGAATCTTACCGGATACACTAACTAGTCCGCGTTTTTTTTCTACTTGGGCCGTGGGTTTAATAGTATTGGTGTTCTCAATCTCAGGTTTTTTTTCAGATTGGCAACTGAGGAATATCAATAGCCATAAATTGAGGATAAGAAAAATAATTTTTTTCATTGGGAATAATTTGAATTAGAATTTTCAACGAAGATTTGGTAATCAATGGTCATTCTAAGGCAATAAATCTGCCGTAAAGCTCAAGGGCAATAAATCTTTTATAGAATTACAAACATAAATATCTCCGGTCTCACCCTGCATGATAATTTTGATGTTTTCACCGTAACGTTGTTCAACTTCGAAGATAGCTTGCCGACAACTTCCACAAGGACTCACCGGACGGTTGATTAGCTCCTCCGTTTTTACGGTGACTGCCATGGAGATCACTGGACTTTTAGGATGACGACTGGCTGCTACAGAGAGGGCTGTTCGTTCGGCACATAAACCGGTGGGGTAGGCTGCATTCTCCTGATTACTACCATGTAGGTATTTACCATTGGCAAGTCGTACTGCGGCTCCCACTGCAAAACGAGAGTACGGGGCCCAAGCATCTTTGGTCGCCTTGTGCGCCATATTGAGCAATTTTTGATCGACCGGATCCAATTCTTCAATATCATGGTAAATCTGGACCGTGGTTTTGAGTGTGAGTTTCTTCATTTTTTTATGTTCTCTTAAAAATAGAAAAGGATTTATTGACTAATTTCTAATCAAATACTAGGTCAGTTTTACGAATCTCCTCTCGCAAGGATACGTAAGATATAATATTTGTCAGACTTTCGTCGAATCTTATACTTGATTCGAAAAAAAACTACTTCTATTTATGATTTTTCCAGTTTTATTTTACACTACTTCTTTCGGAAAAAAGTATTAATTTACCGGCTTATCTTTTAGCTAAAAACTAACTAGTGAAGAAATTGAACCACATCCTAATCATCGGAGCAGGGCGTTCTGCTACCGACTTGATTGACTATGTTTTAAAAAAAGCAAAAGAGTATAGTTGGTCCGTCACAGTGGCGGATGCAGATCCTGAATTGGCTTCCAAAAAAATACGGAATCATCCTAATGGTCGGGCAGCTTGGTTGGACGTTACTAAGAACAATGATCGGCACGATTTAATTGATAGGGCTGATTTGGTAGTATCCTTGTTGCCTGCTCACCTTCACATCGAAGTGGCCCACGATTGTATCCGCTTAAAAAAACACTTGATCACCGCGTCCTATGTTTCTAAGGAGATGTATAGCCTAGGAGATGCAGCACGCAATCGGGAACTAATCTTTATGGGAGAAATGGGACTTGATCCTGGTATCGACCATATGTCGGCTATGCAAAAGATTCATGAAATACAAGAAATGGGTGGTGAATTAGTCAGTTTCAAATCTTATACAGGTGGATTGATTGCCCCAGAAAATGATACCAATCCTTGGAACTATAAATTTACTTGGAATCCTCGCAACGTAGTACTGGCTGGACAAGGAACCGCTCAGTATCTTGAAGACGGAAAATATAAATACATTCCATACAATCGTCTTTTTCAAAATTATTGGAAAGTAGATATTGAAGGAATGGGGCCTTATGAAATGTATGCTAATCGAGATTCACTTTTATACCGAAAAACCTATGGTTTAGACAAAATTCCTACCCTCATTCGAGGTACCTTGCGCAATGTAGGATTTTGTGATGCTTGGAATGCGCTAATCAAAATTGGTCTGACAGATAGTTCCTTCCCCATTCTAGAATCTAAGAATTTAAGCTATCTTGGATTAATGGAAGCTTATCTAGGGTCGGCTCCTCGGACCGGAAGTGTCAAAGAAGGTATTGCCGATTTTTTGGGCGAAGAGCCTGGTTCTGAAGTAATGAATAAATTAGAATGGCTAGGACTCTTTAGAAAAAAAAGAATCAAACTCGAACGGGCTACACCAGCCTTGATTTTAGAAAGATTATTGTTGAAAAAATGGAAACTTTCTCAAGGAGATAAGGACATGATTATCATGCAGCATGAGTTTGAATACAAATTAAAAGATCAAAATAAAAAATTGATTTCTACCTTAGTCATGAAAGGAAAAAACGAATCTCATACCGCCATGTCGCGCTTAGTCGGGGTTCCTCTTGGAATATTTGTCAAAGAAGTTATGCTTGGGAATATCACACAGACTGGGGTAAATATTCCGGTAGTGAAAGAAGTATACCAACCAGTACTTGAAGAGTTGAAAGAATATGGGGTTGATTTTCGAGAACGATTGATTGACTTGGATTGATTTTGAATCAATTTATTTTTTTAATTTAGCATTTTAGTAATGAACCATTACTTAGAATAAATTCTAACACCAAACCTGTTTACCTAAAAAATTTAATAATAATGAAATATATTTTATCACTTGATCAAGGAACCACTAGCTCTCGAGCCATTTTATTTAATAAGAAAGCTGATATAAAAAGTGTCGCTCAGGAAGAGTTTACACAGTTTTTCCCAAAACCAGGTTGGGTGGAACACGACGCTATGGAAATTTGGAATTGTCAGCTTAAGGTTGCCAAACAAGCCATCAGAAACCTTCGACTTAAACCACATGATGTTGCCGCTATTGGAATTACTAATCAGCGAGAAACGACCTTGGTATGGGACAAAGCAACGGGAATGCCGATTCATAATGCCATTGTTTGGCAAGACCGTCGTACTGCGAGTATCTGCGATAAACTGAAAAAGAAAGGCTTAACCAATTACGTGCGAAAAAATACTGGACTCGTAATCGATGCCTACTTCTCTGGCACCAAAATTAAATGGATTCTTGATAATGTAAAAGGAGCGCGTAAACGCGCACAAAAAGGGGAACTATTATTCGGTACGATTGATTCCTGGTTGGTCTATAAACTTACGGGCGGTAAAGTCCATATCACCGATTATACCAATGCTTCTCGAACCATGATTTACAATATTAAAAACCTGGAATGGGATAAAAAACTACTCAAAGAACTTGGTATCCCAGAAGCAATGTTACCTGAAGTAAAGGATTCTAGCAAAGTCTATGGTCATACAGATCCTAATTTATTCGGTGCTGCCATTCCCATTGCAGGAATCGCTGGCGATCAACAGGCCGCTCTTTTTGGTCAAGCTTGTTATAAAAAAGGAATGGCTAAAAATACCTACGGAACGGGTTGCTTTATGCTGATGAATACTGGAAATGAAATGGTAACTTCCAAAGCAGGTCTACTTACCACCATAGCATGGGGTCTAAACGGAAAAGTTACTTATGCCTTAGAAGGTTCTGTCTTTATTGCTGGGGCAGCGATTCAATGGTTGAGAGATGGTTTGAAGATTATTGACGAAAGTCCCGATTCAGAATTTTACGCCATGAAAGTGGAAGATAC
>CAZYAC010000318.1:0-6075 GCA_964645475.1 uncultured Saprospiraceae bacterium
CCATCAATAGAATCGAAGGATTGAGGGATAATGATCGAGCAATTTCCATTCGTTGTCTTTGTCCGCCACTAAAGTTGGTTCCTTTCTCAGCCACTGCACTATCATACGAACCTGCCCTACCAGAAATAACATCATGAATCATAGCATCTTTGGCAGCTTGAATAATGTTATTTTCAGGCATCGTTTGATCCCAGAAAGAAATATTTTCTTTAATGGAGCCTTGAAACATCATAATCTCCTGATCGATGACCGCCATTGAATTATTGAGCACCTGACGAGGAATTTCACTTCTTTTTTTGCCATCATATAAAATTTCCCCTTCCCACGGTTCGTACAATCCTGAGATCAATCGAGCAACGGTGGATTTTCCACTTCCCGATCCTCCAACTAATGCGACTCTACTTCCTGGTTCTAATTTTATACTAAAGTCTTCTATCAGTGCGGGCATAGTAGGCGTATATCCAAAGCTTACATTTTTCAATTCTAATGCACCAATCAGTTTCTTTTTTTCTGCCTCTTCAAAAGGAACTTCTTCTCTTGTAAATTCTTCCGCAACATCATAATTTAGAACATCATCTACCCGATCCATATCCCCTTGGGTTTCCTGAAGCATGCTTCCCACAGCCACTAGTTGATTAACTGGATTAATAAAATTGTTCATCAAGTATAAAAAGGCAATCAACATTCCTATAGTCATATCACCATCCATCACACGTAATGCACCTACTCCCAGAATGATGGTATTATTGACGGACATTAATAATGGTGGAATCACATTTAATCGGAGAGAAAGCCACCCTAATTCTTGTTGCGCATTCATCACCTTGGCTAGATGTCCAGACCATGTGGTAAAAAAATCGCCTTCTCTTCCACTTGATTTTAATGTCTCAATCATACTGATACCAGACATGGTATTTCCCATCAATTTTCCATTCTCATTGGTCAATCTACGATTGCTATCTTTACGAGCTCGAGAGACTACTTGCAGGGCAATAACATTAATGGTAGCTATACAAATTCCAATCGTGGTCAGGACAACATCATAACTAAACATCAACAAGGCATAGAAAATTACTACCACCACATTCAAAGCCGCATTGGCCAAGTCACCACTCAACAAACGAGCTATTTTATCATTTAAGGAAACTCGATTACTGACATCCCCACTTGATCGTTGTGTAAAAAAGGAGGTCGGTAAATGAAAAATATGCCAGAGAAATTTACTGGAAGTAGTCAATGCCAATTTCGTTTCCAATCGAAGTAAATAATACTGCTGGATAAATATCAAAGAAGAATGAATCAATAGTACACCTCCCATCGCCAAAAGCAAAGGCATCACAAAACTCTCCCGACTATTGACTAAAAATTGATCTACAAATATTTGGGTAAAGGAAGGGATCACCAACCCTGGAATCACTAAAAACAAACTAGCCAAAATAATAAAAACAAGGCTTAATTTTGAATTGGTGATTCGTCTTCCTAAGGACGGCAGCATCCCCGTTTTTTCATTTCCTTTTTCAAAATCTTCGTTGGGAACCATATCAATCACGACTCCCGTAAAAGAATCATCAAATTCCTGATGCGTCACATGGTATCTTCCTTGCGCAGGATCACTGAGGTAAACCTTATCTTTTGTAAAACCTTCCAATACCAAGAAGTGATTGAAATTCCAAAATATAATGATTGGAAATTTCATCTTTTTTACATTCTCAATAGACTTTGCGTAGCCCTTGGTGGTCAAACCATAGGACCGAGCCGCCTTCATGATATTGGTTGCTTTTAAACCATCTCGAGACACCCCACATTCCACTCTTAGTTTTTCCAAAGGCACATGTCTTCCATGATAACCAAGAATAATCGCTAATGCTGCTGCCCCACATTCTACACCTTCCATTTGTAGAATGGTGGGTGTTTTTACTCGTTTACCAAGGACCGCTTTTGGTTTATCTTTTTTGTCTTTTGCCTTTATCATCACTTATGGTTTTCTGTTGTTATTTAATAGAGATCAAAAAACTTTTTTAAAGCAGGTATGACCATTGCAATAGGTGGTTCTTCCTTAACCGTAATCTTTCCCATACAAGAAGTTCCTGCATTGATTAAAACTTCTGGTCCTTTTGCGGAAGTCCAACTATAACCACTATAAGATTCCTGATTCGGTTCGAATTCAACATAAACTTCAAATGGTGCGCCCATTCTCAATATGCCTTGAACCAATTGGTCATTTCCCATAGAAGTCATCATTCCCTGTTGGGTGACTGGAAATTCAGAAACATACGTCACGGTAGCTTTCATATAACCATGCTCTTGTGGTTGAACCGTGGCAGGAACAACTAGAGCATCCATTCCAACTTTTATCTTTTTTCCATCTTGTGAAGGCACATAAAGCACACCTCTTATTTTCCCATCACTTGCGATGGCACTTGTTTCATTTTTTAATTTAAAAAGTGGCGTCCCTGCACCTACTACTACACCGGTGTTGGCTAGTACTTCTACTACTTTTCCGCTATGATGACTTTTAAGACTACTTCGCGTTTCGTACTGATCTTTTAGTTGATTCAAGCGCATTGTCTCTTGTGCAATTCTTTGGTTAATCACCGTTTTTCTTTGTTCCAGATTAAAACCAGTGTTTAATTCTTGCGCGTTCGTTTGAACCAATTGCGCTTTTAAAGATTCAATTTGATTTTGAGCATTCTCCAATTGTTGTTCGCTATTGACCACTTGTGGTTTGGTGATCAAACCTTTTGCCAGTAATTCTTTGTCTGTTTCCAACTGTTGTGTTAAAAACAAGATATTCTTTTCATTAGATTTAATTTGTTGTTCTACACTCAATCGTTGTTGTTGAATTAACTCATCTTGAATTTGCGTATCCTTTGAACCAAAAGCGATGAGTTGTTGGAGTTCATACTTTCTTTCTCTTAATGAAGCTTCCGATGCTTCAATTTGTTGCATCATTTCGGGTTGATCAATAACAGCGATCACATCTCCCTCCTTTACCTCATCCCCAATAGCTACTTTCAAATCCAGTAATTGACCTTGAGCCGTAGAAACAATGTCATAGACTTCTCCACCTTGTAATATTCCTGCAGTATTAATTTTTGTTTTTACTCGACCCAGAACGCCCCAACTTATGGCAGTAGTAATCATAATGGCAATCGTCAGTAAAGCGATCCAGGCTCGAGGGCTCGTGATCTTTATTAGTTGATCTAATTTCTCTGGAGTAGATAGTTTTTCTAAGGCTGCTTTTCTAAAAAATCCTGGAGCTGACATATCTTTTTAGTTTAAAATTTTAATAAAAAATTATTCTCTTGGTAGGCTGTAAAAAATTTCTGGATTACCAGAATTATCTGTTGCTATAACATCATGAAAATCAGAAGAGAATATGGTTCCTGTTTCGTAGCGCAAATTGCTGATCGCAATAGCAAATTGTTGTTGATTCTGGATATAATCCAATTGAGCAAAAGTTAATCGCTCCTGAAAAATTATGAGATTAAGCAGTGTGGTTAACCCCGATTGGAACTTGTATTGTTCATTATTAAAAACTTCCTCATAATAATCTAAAGACTGCTTCGATTTCTTAACAGCTTCTATACTATTCAATAAATTATTGTAGGCAATACTGACATTTAGTTCGATATTACGAAGTTGATTATTCAGTTGAATTTCCTGGTCGGAATACTGAAGCTGGCTACTCAACAAGTTGGCTTCTGCAAAATTATTATTGACTGGAAATAAATAGCTTAAGCCCAAACCTACTTGATAGTTACGTCCTTCTCTCTGGCCTAAAGCAGTAAGAAAACGATGTGCTCCATTTCCTACATCTACTCCACCATAGTTCAAGGAGCCAATTACATCCAATTGTGGTTTTGTATTATTTTCGGCTACATCAACAGAGATGGAAAGCATATCTAGTGACTTTTTTATTCCTTTCAAATCTGACCGATTTTGATACGCTAAATCCAGAAGGCTTTTCAGACTAATATCCAAAGGAAAACTTTCCACATCTGGGAACTCATCGGTCGGTAATCCTATTAGGTTGCTTTCTGCGGTGCTTAACCCAATACGACGTCCCAAATTTTGACGAGCTGCAAATACCTGCTGTTCTGCCTGAATACTTTGTCGCTCTTTATCTTTTAAATCGGCCTGAACCTGGAGTAAATCACTGGAAGGTTTTTTATCAGCGTTGACCAACTCGTTGGTAATGACTAAAACTTTTGCTACTCTGGCTTCATTCGTTCGATAAATCTCTAAGGCTTTATTTGCTCCCAAATATTGCCAATATCCAATGGCCATATTAAAAATTTCTCCTGACGAAATAAACCGAGTATTGTGTTGTTGACTTTTGATGGCAATTTTGGCTATATTTTCATTGGCAGTAGTAATCGCTCTTCCTCTTCCTTTCAGTAAAGGTTGTGTGATGGAGACAGAGAGACTTGTATTATTATCAGAAATAAAAGATCCAACATTCTCATTAAAAGAATTAAAAGGAAAATTATCCGCAATTCTGGAATAATTTATCCCAGCATTAGCCCTCATTCCCGACCGAAAGGTTCGTTGTACTCCTCCTGAAAGTGATAAGTTATTGGAACTAAATTGTTCTCCCACCAAGTCCTTTCTAGGATCTAAATCAAAAAGGGTTTGATTTGATCGGTTGACCGAAAGTTCAGAGAATAGCTGATAATCAAAAGCACTAGCAGCAGATTTCTTTTCTGCTTCAGATATTTTGTATTGAATATTCTGTCGTTGGAGCGTGGGACTCTTTGTAATGGTAATATTATACAGATTAAGTAAATCACATGGGATAGCCTCCGACTGAGCAGAGGCAAGATTTAATCCAAGTAGCATTATTCCAATGAAGCATATTTTTTGTAACCACATAATAAAGGGGATTTTAGCTTTCCGCAAATTTGTTAAGTATTCGACTGAATCTGGATCCAGCTTGACCAACTTGGCTTAATACATTAATATTGATTTCATCGACATCTTCATTCTCTTCCAAGGCACCATAGCCTAATCTTCCCGTCGTTTTTCTTAATCTATCGGATAAAAACAAACCAATCGAATAATAGAAGCGGGCAGCAAATCTGGTATCTACTTCCATTTTTTGTTTCATTCTAAGAAGAGAAATAGAATAAACGCTGGAAGTTTCTGTGGCCTTTACCGAAACAGATGGTGGGCGTTCGTCGAGGAAAGACATCTCTCCTACCAATTCACCTGTGCCGATTTGAGCAATGTTAAAATCTGGGTTTTGTTCATTGAAAATTTTGAAACTACCTGACAGGATGATGTAAATATTTTCGATCGATTCTCCTTGAGTAACAAGCATTTCTCCTTGGTTGATCGTTCGTTTTTTTCCATTTTCAATCATCCATTCGATGTCGTTATCACTAATTTGTCCGAGAATAAAGAGTACTCTTTTCATTATTTATATTTTTGAAATGTTTTTATAGAACAATAAGAGAAATTAGCAAATCCACTACCTGACGAATTCCTCTTTTACATCTATCTTATTTATAACTTATATGCACCAGTGGTCGTTCCGGCTGCTCCACCTCCACCTTTCCGAGGTAATCTTGGATAAAAACAATCAACTCCTTTTTTTTGTAACAATGGTAATATAAATCCTCCTGCCACCAATTCTAATTCGTCATCTGTTAACTCTACATTATCCATATTTGGTTCTTGTGGAATATTAAGACAGATAATATCTGGACTGCTTTGATCGAATACTTGGAGTTTTTTGCCTTTTGGTAATTCAAAAAATTCACCAGTTAGTTTTTTGATGGCAGCTTCAGGAGAGGCTATTAATTCTTGCTTAAAGGCAGGATTTCTCCAGGCTTCTGAAAGGACTTGCTGTAAGATTTTTTGTTCTTTTGTGATTTCCATTTTCTTAGATTTCAGAATGATTTAGATACAATAAAATTATGTTGAATCGCTCTGTGGAAATTGCCAAAAAAACTGACAAATAAAAAAAGGCACCTCCAAGTACAAATACTTAAAGGTGTCTTTCCTGTTCTTTGTGAAATTTTATGTTGTAGACACAGGTAGTGTTCCGTAAGGAGGTAAAGTTGGACGTGG
>CAZYAC010000319.1:0-6050 GCA_964645475.1 uncultured Saprospiraceae bacterium
CCAATGAGTTTTATTTTTACCCAATTATTTGAATTTTTTTCTGCGTTATTTTGAAATAATTTTGCGGGACCCTGGTATTCGTTGATTACAATGTCAGCATCTCCATCTTGATCCATGTCAAAGTAGGCGGCACTTCGTGAAGTACCTTCATAACTTAGTCCGCCAGTATTTGGTAAGACATTCAACCATCCATTTTTATTTTCAAAAAAAACATTGTTTTCGGCTTGGCTTTGCGCAAATAGGACGTTTGTTTTTTCGTTTTCTGAATCTTGATAATAAGGATTCTCAGTTCCATAAACACTATAAGGATTCATACCTGTTAAACAATATAAATCATCATCGCCATCATTATCAAAGTCAAAAAAATCTGCATCCCAGGACCAACCAGTAGCTGCATATCCTCGACCGACATTTTTAGATTTTGTGTATACGAGTGCACCCTTTTCGTCAGAAGAAGAAAGGAATAAATCATTGGCTTCTACAACTCGCATATTGCTTAGAGAATTAGGCTCGAAGTGAGCAGGAGTATCCTTGTTAGGTAAGACGTATTTATCGTCTTTTTCCATTACGACGATGTTTGAAATATAAAAATCTGGTCGTGCATCCCGATTAAGATCACTGATGCCAATGTTCATGGTATAGGAAGGTTTGTCGGTTGCTAGGTCTTTACTAATATTGGTAAACGTTCCATCCTGATTATTTCGGTAATAAGCATTTATTCCAAAGTCGTTGCCCACAATCAGATCTTGCCATCCATCACCATCAATATCCGAATGACCAACGGCTTGGGTCCAACCAGTATTACCCGTCCCTGATTTTTTTGAAACCTCCACAAATTTAAAATCACCCAAATTTTTGAATAACTTATTGGCTCCTCCATTAGCGTTGTGTCGGCTTAAAGTTGGTAGATCACCTTGAGGATAGTTGCCAAAATAACCTATGTAGATATCCAGTAAACCGTCTTTATCAAAATCAAAACTAGTGGAAGGACCTCCTATCATATCCTGACCACCTAGATTCGCATGGTCTGTCATATCGGTAAAAGAACCGTCTCCATTATTTCGATAAATACGGTGTAAGTCATTGGCGTAAGAAATAAAAATATCTTGCCACCCATCATTATCAAAATCCACGATGATGGGTTGCCGAGGTTCACCATAATTTCCGTCTGCTCGTTTCCAATTTAACCCAGCTTGATTCGTAACATCGACAAATTTTTCACCCTTTAGATTTTTAAAAAGTTTATTTCCTTTACCTCCAAGAAGGAGCAAATCAATCCAACCGTCATTGTCCATATCTTCGGCCGCGACTCCACTGCCGCTAAAAGCAGGAGGGATGGCTAACCGGGCAATATTTTCTTGATCATTAACGGTATAACTTCTAATGGTTCTGCTTAACCAATCGGCGTTTCGATGCTCAAATATTAGGTTCGATTGGGAAGTTATCTCTGAGAAATGTTCTGAGGTTATTATCGTAGAATTGTTTTTTTCTGAGACTATTGCTGAAGTGGATAAAGGAGTAGGGGCCTGATTGGGAGCAAAAAGTCTTGATTGAAATGCGATGAGTCCATCTCTGAGATGATTAATGGTTAGAACCTCTGTCTTTTGCTTAATGGTCTCAAGTCCACCCAATCTAAAAACAACTACTCCAAATTGAGCAATTCCTTCTACCAATAATTCTAAAGCAAAAGGATCAATACCTATTTTTAAGACTTCTTTGTTATCTTCCATAAGGTATTTAAGATATTGCCAATGGAGCCCACTATCTCGAAAAGCATCTAAGTCATAGGATTCAATAACAACTTGATCGCTTTTATTTATTTTAGGGAAATAGGTGACATCTTCAAATGCGTTTATCGTATGTGGTAAGAATGTTTGAACCGTTTTATAAATATCTTCATAAGAAATCGTGGTAGAGGAATTCTGTGTTGAGATTTTACTGGCATGATCTACTAATTCTTTTGTAAATTGAATCATTAAATTGGTGTAGAAAGTAGTCATTTCTTTGCTCTGTACTGGATCAACAGGCCACCTTACTTTAGAAAAGTATACTTGAATATTTCTTAAAAAAACAGATTGATTAATTTGATTGTATTTTTGATAAGCGGTTAATTTTTGCTGAATAATTTCGTGGAGAATGGTGCGTTGATCAATTTTACTACTTTGATTGGAAACAGCAATTAATTCAGAGGAATTAAAATTATTGAACAGTATTTTTTCGGCTTGGTTAATATGATTTTCTGTGATGGTTGTTTGCTGATCTTGTCTGGCAAATTGATCTGCCTGATGGAGTAGTGCTAAGACCGATAAATCCACGCTTTTCTTAAAATAAGTCAATACTTGTTCAGGGAGCGAAGCCAAAGAAGTTGATTCGAAAAGGGAAGCTTGTTGAACAGAGAGAATGGCTCGAAAAGCATAAGCAACGGAACTATATTGGCGATAGTCTCTTTGGGGAATAAAGACTTCATGACCATTTGTATAGAACAAATGAATCCCTTTCTCATTGGTTGTATAGTGGAAATATTTTTGTTCGACTTGTTTGAACAATTCAAGCTGATTTATCCCTTTGTCATTCGCAGAAATTGCTTTGGTATAATCAAGCCAAATATTTCTAACATAGTTTTTTTGAAACTCAATTCGATTTTTTCTGGCGGAAAAATCTAAGGGAGTGCCATAAATAAAATCTTCTAGGCGGGAGGCTGTGGCGTGACATTTAGCATCATTTTGGGATTCCAGGGTACCCATCTGCTGGATGGTTGATTTAAAATCAGAAATCCCTTGTCCAAATAAATCACTATTCGAACAAGCGGCTACCAAAAATAATATGCAGGTCAAGCAAACTCTCATAAATCTTGATCAAAATAAAGTCGCTGTTGGTTCCATCATAAATTAGCAAAACCCGAATCTTTGAAACTTCAAAAATTCGGGATTACTAACTGTGTAGTTTATTAATTACGGTTGGTCTGGATCATTACTTTTGAATCGATGACCTGACCAGCTATTGATAATGTATAAATAAAAACGCCGTTGTCCATTTCAGTAGATGGTGTCATTTTGATGCTTCCATAACCACTATCTTTGATGGTAATGGATTTCATTAGTTCCCCCTTTACGTTTCGGATTTGAAGTTCTACCATTTCTAATCCATCAGGAATGAAGTATTTTATTTCGGTAGATTCAAAATATGGATTTGGACTATTTTGTAAAAGATAAGCATCTTTTGCCGTCAAATTGAGTGCATTACTTGAACAACAATTACCGAGACTTTCTCGAATTACTTTGTTCTCGAGCCGTAGTTCTTCGTTCGCCGCACGTAGTGCATCCATTTCTGATTTTAGACTATTTAGTTGTTCCACGATCTCTGCTGGATGTGCACTATTGAGTACCATTTCATCTTGCATAATATCGAGGTCAAGCGGGTATTGATAATCCGTGGTTTCGGTCGTTCTTTCCGAACCAGGAATGTCGAAATCAGAGATTCCATTGTATACATCAACGGGTGCACTAGGCACGGATTCGCTTTGGGTGGTATTGGTGGAGGGATTACTTGCTCCCGTTCTTCCGTTGTTATCAATAGGATGATATTCGGATTGGCCAATACTAATTTGTAGAATGGTCAATTGCAAAATAAGGAAGGCAATTAATTTTATATTTTTCATTAGAATTTTTTTTTCAGTTTAAAAAGAAGAATCAAAAACTTAGGTGATCAGATGTTATTTTTTTTCACCAATCCGTTCCACAGATTCTATATCTTCCGTATTTTTTGGGGTCGCTTTTAATTCAGCTACCATTTTAGATAAAGAAGAAAGTTGTGTTTTTAATAATGCTACTTCATTAAGCTCATTCTTAAGTTGGTCGATTTCTGCCTGTTGAGCTGCGATAATTGCTTGCTGTTCTTGAATAGCATTAATCATCATGTAGGTAATAGGAGTACCGTCTACTGCTAAATAATCTTCTTCTCCTGCTGGAGCTTCTTTCTTTAGTTTAATTACGGTAAATGGAGCTACCTCTCTCATTTCCTGAGCGATTACTCCCACAAATTCTTTCTCCGTTGGCATGTTTAATTTTCCATTATAATTATAACTAACTGGACGAATTTTAAGGATGGCATCAAGTCCAATATTGAAGTCTTTGATATTGGTCTTGAGGCGACGATCGGAAGCTGCCGTCCACATTCCACCATTCGGTTTAGCCGCATCGTCAACAGTCAATTCTAGTTGATGACCAGGCATATTTGTTCCAATACCGACCCTAGAATTAGCTGGATCAAGATGGAAAAAAGGCATAAAAGTAGTATTAAACCAAGTAGCATTCCCCGTAAGAAAGTGTGTTTCATCACCTCTAAAAGTAGTCGTTCCTTTGATCACGGGATTTCCTTCAATAATGGCGTTTCCTACTACGTGGAGAGCCACAGTTGGGTCTACGTTGACACCTAAGAATCCATTTTTGACATAGACATCACCATTCTGTACTTCAAGGGCATCGCTAGGGTTAGCCGTCCCTAAACCAATATTCCCATTAGCGGCTACGAAAAAGCTGTTATCTGGAGCACCAGGTTTGATTTTGAAAGGAAGTTTAGAACCATTGTTAACATCACGAATAAAGAAGTTGGTTTCGTTGCCAGCGATATCCCAAGTTTGAGGCGTCCAACCATTGGCACCATTTTGTTCTAATCGAAGGGTAGGAGTGTCTCCATCTGCAATGTGTGCTTCTACGACTGGAGTCGCAGTTCCGAACCCTACATTCCCTCCTGACCGAGAAACATAAAGGGCATTTACTCCAGCTCCAGCTTCAACACGGAAGGGAATATTACCAGCGGTGGCATCTTCGATCGCAAAATAATTAGATCCACCATTCGAAGAATCGTTGATAGTGATTCGCCAGTCATTGCTCGGAAAACTTGCGGAGGCACTGGTATCATCAAAATGGATTCTTAAATTATTTTCTTTGATTCGCTGTGTATCAAAACCAAAGTTTTCACCATTAACACAATCTTGACCAATACAGATACTACCATCGACAATTACATCATCAAGAAAAACTTGATCATCTGCACTAAGTGCTGAGTTATCTTTAGGGAGCTGGATACCAAGATCGATCGTTTTAGATCTTAAAGAAGCATATAAACTTGGATGATCGGGATTCCAAACGCTAGACATGGTTGGAAGTTTTAATTTGCTTTCTTTTTGGTTAGGACTAATAAAACGGCCATTTTGGATTCCAAAATTTACCGTGAATACTTCCACCATCGCTGGAAGGTTATTGGCAATTCGATAGGCCTGCATGGCTTCTTCCCCGCCTTTGGCTTGTGCGGCATGAAGATCTATGCGTTGCTGTTCAGATAATCGATAGAAAGGGGTAACCTGTAAAGTATAACTACCGTCTTTAAATATTTTTCCATCCGCAAAATGAGGACTCATCTTTAGGTTCTCGACTTGATCGATCTCTTGTTTCCAGTAGAAAGCATCCGGCCCACCAATTTCTAGGAGGTAGCCTTCCATATTGTTTGCGTTAAATTGAAGGGAAGCTTCTTCGGGGGCGATTTGAACTTTTTCAACGAGTTGCTGTGCATTTGCGTTGTTGTAATTCAACACGCTGATGAACAGAACGAGAAAAAATAGGCGGGTTTTCTGATTCATTTTTCAATGGTTTAGGTTAATTAAATTATAGCCATTCCAAGTGAAATGGTCAAAATACGAGTCAATTCGTAAGATTTTTTTCAAGAAATTGAAAAACAAGATAGGAATACTGCTTAAACAGTATAATTAACCTGTCTTCATTTGTTTTTTAATTCAAAAGGGCATAACAGGTTAATGATAACCTGTGTAAGGTATCAAAACTATTCAAAAATTTGTTTGTGTTACTGACCGATTAAAGGTTCAGTATTAGTTTGGAAAAAATGATTGGAAAACTCAATATTCGAGTCAATAGAGAAGTGTTTGCCAACATTTGGTTTTTAAATATAACCTTAATACATAATCTCTTAAGTTATAAAAAATTAAATATAAGTAAAGTTAATCTTTTTTAATCAAAAGAAGAACTATTCAAAAA
>CAZYAC010000320.1:0-6013 GCA_964645475.1 uncultured Saprospiraceae bacterium
GTACAGAGGCTGCCTTGTGAGGGGCGGCCTCTTTTTTTGTTTGGGGTTTGGGTATTTTATGATGGTCTGTTATTTTTTAAAGGGATTGTTTTATCCTAAATTACAGACGTCTTCTCAAAGTAGTCGATATTAAAATTTAAAACTTTTTGTTTTTAAAGTAAATTTTGATTAGCTTTGTCCTTTCGCATCACTTTCCTCCGGGTGGGAGCAAAGCCATGCGATTGAATGGAACGTTTTGGAAACAAGTTCTTCCCTACCAACCGGGCAGGTCTCCGGAAATTTTACCGTATTAGTTCTGATCAGTAAACGGATGGTTCGTCTTTTGACAGCGAACAACTTAAACTTGGATGATTGAAAAATCATCTTACTTTAGTCAGGGAAAAAACCAAGGCTGGACATGGCGGAGCTGTAATCGGTGCAGTTCTAAAATGGGGGGAGATATTCGGTATCTCGCGGCAGGGTGGGAAAGCCCGCCCTGCGGGCTTTCTACGTGTATTTCACCCAAAATATTCTTATCCAAATCTCTGACACGGATCAATGCTTCTATCTAATAGACTTTAATCTCATCTACAAAAAGATCATAGCCACCCTCTTCTACTGAAGCATCTTACCCTTCGTCGCTAAGTACAGGACAAAACATAAAAAGCGCTTATAATTTGCCACAATGAGACTAAAAATTGTTTTTTCTAAGAAAAAAAAACTTTGTGACCTTCGTGTCTATGTGGCTAATTTACTTTTGTCTTGTACTTAGCCTTCGTCGACAATCGTTATTTCTTTTTTATCAATTCAAGAACAACATTCAATTGCGTATCTTCTTGCTTTAAAAAATCCTCGAATGTTTGTGATACTTCCATATCAGGAATAATCCCTCTTTCATAAATTTGATTTGATTTTTGGGGTACATCTTGTTCAATATTTTCAACAAAGAATTTCGTAATAATTTTAGATTTGGGTAATTTGTAATCCATCGGTGTATGACCATTGTGTCCATAATAACCACCCATCGTTTCCTCACCAATCGTAATCGTGTTTTTGTTTCCCGCCACCATCGCGGCAAACAAACTTCCAGCAGAGGCAACAGCAGGACTTATTAAAAGATAAACATTTCCAGTAAATGCTTGCTCATTTGGTTTTCTTACTTGCATTTCATTCTCACTATCACTCATATAGTATTTCCCATCTCGTTCCTTGGAAAACCTTTCTCTAAATCGGCGATTATACTTCCCTACCCCAAACGGTCTTAAAAATTTTGGGATGGAGGAATTATAATATTTAAGACATGGTACTTTCTTAAAACTAATCCAAACTTCTTTACTCTCTTTAAAATTTCTTTGGGTTAAATAGGAATAGGTCACTACATCATTTGGGTCATCACCTCCACCATTTTGCCGAATGTCCAACACTAAATTTTTTATGCCTTTGGTTTTAATCTCACTAAAAATACGATCAAGAAATTTAGCATATTGTTTATGTTCTTCCGTAGTTTCAGATCCCATCCCAAAATCATAAATGGTTAAAATTCCGGTTGAAGAATTGATTTCTTGATAGGTATATTTTTTCTTGTCTTTAGAACCGTTGTAAAATACTTGGTCGAAGGGCTTTGAGAATCTGTTATTGAAATGCTTGTAGTAAACAGCAGAGCTTACACTTTTAATTTTTTTAGTTTTGATTTGGTCTGAATTTGGTTCTTGGTACGCTAGTTCAAAATCATTGGTTAAACCATAATGCCATCTATAATATCTCGCAAAATGTGTTCTTAACCCAATCCGTTTGCCCGTTTTATTTATACCGTCGGTAGGATAATATTTATGCAGGTTTTTTATGATTTCAAATATGGGAACTTGATTGATGGAAATAATTTCAGCTCCCAAAGGAATTTCTCCTTTATCAAAATTTATTCGCCATTTGCCATCCACCCATTTGATGGGATAAGGAAAATATCCGTGCGATTCCGCTCGTAAATTCTTCCAATATTTATCAGGTAAATCGGTGTCATTGTGTAAACTTCCTTCAAAATCAGTTAGCTCAGAAATGATGTTATAAAAATCACGGTACGTAGATGATTGGTTGATTTGATTTGCTGCCCATTGGTACATACTATCTATTTGTTCCTTGGTTCTGTATTTGTAGAGTCCGGAATTTGCCTTCAACCGGATCTCTTTAAATACTTCTAAATCCTTTTTCATTTTTTTTTGTGAAAATGGTCCGTCCATGTTTTGGCCGAAAATTATTAAAGCGGAAATGGTAAAGAAGAAGGTTAGTATGAATTTTTTCATTTTTTTTGGGTTAACTTTTTTCATGGTTTTCAATTGATTCTAATAGGCAATAATCTAACTAAAGACTTTATTCTGAAAATGTTTTGATTGTTAAGGAATAATAAATTTATTTGATTTAAGATTCGCTTTACCTACTTCTAGGAATGGTCCATAGCTCTTCCTGCCTTCCATCTAGGTACTTGAAACCGTCTTCCGTATGTACACCATCTTCTTCCAACATAATCCTGATGATCTTTCCCCACTCTTTTATTTCCGAAGAAGAATTCAGTTCGATGCTATAGGCTGTATTATAGTACAAAGGGTAATCCCCTCGACCAGGAGTCCCGTTTTGATTATCCCACATACCGATAGTAGGTCCTGCTGCATGCCCATGAAATCCAATAGGATGGGTATATATAGAAGCAAGTATACCTTCCTCCTTAGCTTGGGCAAGTGCATCTTTCAATATCTGATTTCCAGACTTACCTGTTTTAAAAGCATCTGTCAAAATATCCTGTACTCTATTGGATACTTTGAATGCTTTTTTTAGGTAGTCCGGGGCTTCCGTTTCTTCTGGTTTGAGCACATAGAAGTGTTGCTGCTGATCGGTGTTGAGTCTCAGATATGATATTCCAAAATCTACATGAAGTAAATCTCCATATTGAATGATCTGCTCTTCTGGCCGCTTGGAAAAACTTCTCAGATGATCAAATTTCTCTTGGTCTGCTCGCTGAATGCTTACCGTAGGATGAAACCAAGTAATCAGTCCTAGTTCTCTCACTCGTTGTCTTAGCCACCAGATAACATCCTCGGTAGCCGTCTTTCCAGGTGTGATCACCTTTGCAGAGAAAGCTTCTTGCAGTATATCATGTCCAATTCCACAAATTTGATCATACATGTTAAGTTCGACTTTTGATCTTGTTTCTAGCCACCCTATTGATAAATCTTCCGCACTGACTACTCTATTGTGATATTCTTCAGGTAAGTATTTCATAAAGGACTGATATTCCGTGCTCACCAGCCCATCCGCTAAACCAAAATCATCAGAGTAGTTTAGACCAATCTTCTTCGGATCTTTCTCTTTAATGTAGGTAATCAGTGCTTCCCATTGATCAGGGAATACATCAATATTCCATTCTCCCTTGAGCAATCGTCCTACACTATATCTAGCAATGGCAATCTTATCCAATTGACCATCTTTGGGTTTGTGGAATACCATAATCGTTCGTCGTCTTGCGGATAGCCATTCAGCGGGAAGCATCGTCTTCATCACCGGATCTTCATTATATTCTCTAGAGATCAGAATCCACATATCTATTCCAGATCGATCCATCAAATCCGGCAATAAACTATCTAATCTATATGCTAGCATATTATCAATCCACTCCGCACGATCACGCATAGACAAAATATCACCATCTGATATTTGTGCTTGAGAACAAATTGAAAAAAGAAATAAAACGAGGAGGTTGATGACTTTCATAATAGAATGTATAAGGATTTTAATATAACCAAAATTATTTTTTCTAGTCTAGCAATGAGTCTGGGTGTTCTATTTTCCAGATTTTACAGGAATTCTGCATTGGCAAGTTAATTTCATTTTTTTTGTTTAAGCTATTTTTTATACCTTGGAGTTTTATTAAGGGATCTATTCCCGTTCTTACCTTTCTTTAAGATAAACTTTTATTGTTATTTACAGATAAAAAAATTCAAAATATTCTTTCTTGACTTTGAAATATCCTATTTGATACGAACTTGCTTCTATGCTTGAGTTAAAATAGTCTTTAGAGATTTTTACATGCCATGTCTTTAGGGACTTGGAATAAATAAGTTTCCAGTTTAGACGCCTCTAAAATTGATTTAGGCGAGGCATTTTTTGAAAGAATCCTTGTTGGATTCCTGATAAAAATAACGAAGTATAAATTAATTTTTGGAAGTCAAAACGGACAGTTATTTTTTCCACGTCCCTTTAACTAACTTTTAACTTTTGTTCATAAAACAAACAATAAAATAATCAGTCCTAGGGTGGACAATCTGTTTTTAAATTATTAACCTAAAAAAACCTACAATGAAAAAAATCAATTTTTATAAATTATCCTTTTCCTTTCTTTTTTTTATTGCCTTTGGCTGGCAAATTTCAGCACAGCAAGTTTCTTGTAATGATATAAAATACAAAATCGAATCTAACGGACATATTTTTGAATCACAAGCGAATGGATGGATAAAAATTGGTGATTCCGCCAAATCAATTGATTGTAATACCTATGGATTAGTTGCGGTCATGCCAGATGGCAACCGCCTACAATTTGGTGGAAAACCAGGTCATTGGGGAGCCGAAATAATTATGCACGTCACCGCGAATGACAAGCAATACTCAATTGATAAACGAGGAATAATACGGGAAGCCTTAGAAAGTGGTTGGAGAGTTGTTGGTAATTCTGCCAAATCAATCACTGTTAACACCTATGGATTAGTTGCGGTCATGCCAGATGGCAACCGCCTACAATTTGGTGGAAAACCAGGTCATTGGAGTCCTGAGAAATCACCTACTCCTACTCCTACTGCTGCTGGAAAGCTAGATTATCCTATTGAAAAGAAAAGCATAGCTGGTTCCTTGTATCGTGAAAGCCTATCTGCTTTCCAAACATTGGGTAATCAAAAAATGAAGTTAGGTATTATCCGAAATTATGAAATCGATGGAGGAATTTTAAGTCATATTGCTAAAGACAACCAAGGACGTATCCTCGTTGGAGGAAATTTTCATTTTACACATCAGGGCCAACTAATTAATAATTTAGCGGTATGGGAAAATGATAAGTGGACCGCATTCACCAGTTCCCAAGGAGAGCAAAAACCGCTTGGCCAGATAGATGATATCGTCGTGGATTCAAAAAATAATATCTATGTGCTCAGTCGCCAATCTTATCATGATTATTCAGAAGAAATTTCGATTCGAAAATGGAATGGTACCCAATGGACTACGCTATGCATCCTAAAGAAAGGATCAGTTTCTGAATTGGCCATAGGACCATCAGATGAACTTTACGTATGCGGGATGTTCGATAGCATGTCTATTAAAGGACGTAAATCATCCATTGGAAATCTAGCCAAATACCAAAATGGCAAATGGCAAAAAGTCGGTTCGAAAGGCCAAATGATTTTAGATATAGCCATCAATAGCAAAGGCGAAGTCCATGGACTAAATAGGAATGGTCGTATCTTGAAATTTTCAGGCGGTAAATCAATTAGGATGGCATCGGAATATATCACTAATGGGTATGATTTGGTATTTGATAGGGATGATAATTTATATGTCACGGGTTATTTCGGATTGACCAGTACTACAGATAGTCGTGGGAGGTCTTGGGTCAATGACAAGGATGCGGATGGTAATCCCACCTACTACAGCAATGTAGCCAAATATGATGGCCATAAATGGACGAACCTAAATGGTGGTCTGAAAAATGTCTACGAGAATATAGCCGTCGATGGCAATGATATTTATTTCTATGGAGGACGCAATATTACCAAAAAATGGGATGGTAATCGTTTTGTAGATATTGATTTAAATGCCGATTATCTCAAGAGTATTGATTTTGACAATCAGGGGAATCTTGTCGCTTTAGGTAGCTTTAAACGTACTGCCCAAAGTGCTACAGAGGAGGATAGAGTGGCGGTATGGACGAAGGGTGATAGACGCTAGTTGCTGGGGACTGTTCTAAATTCTGTGTATTTCAACTTCAATCCTGCCGGCAGGC
>CAZYAC010000321.1:0-5913 GCA_964645475.1 uncultured Saprospiraceae bacterium
AAGGTAGAAATATCCGCTTTCAGATAGATCAATAAATCTGGTGGAGAAATCTGAGAGGTCATTAGATTAAATAAGTCTGTATAATTGTCGAAATCTCGTGTGGTCATCAATCCCATATCATGGAGATTGGGTGCGAAGATATTGGCATCCTCGTAGATAGTCCGATCCTGAATAACGGTCACATCTCCTTTATGAATATCTAAAATTTGACGGTATCGGTTATTTAAAAAATAAATCTGCAAATTAAACGACCAGCGTTTCATATCGTTGTAGAAATCACTCAGGTAGGGATTATTATCCGTAGATTCGTAATGGACTTCCCAGCCAAAATTTTTACCAAGCTGCGTACATAGTGTGGTCTTTCCGGCACCTATATTACCGGCAATGGCGACATGCTTTACGTTGGGAGGAGTTTGATTCATGTAAATGATAGTATGTATAAAAAATTTAAGTGATTGGTCAATATTGAAGTAAGTTATGACAGAAGAAAGTTTTATCAATTTACCTAATAACCTAAAGTGCTGCGAAAATACGATTCCATTTTTATCTTAAGAAGCCTTTTGTAAAAAAAAACAAAAATTCCTTCAATCTCTAAGCTCTATTGGAGGTAATTAGGTTCCTAAAATTTATTTATCTTGCCAATTCTACCCGTCACATTCAGTGAGTTGGTAGAATAAATCCTTGTAATCATCGAAAATTTACCTCGTGAAGATTGATAAAACACTAATTTTAAAACTAGAAAATTTAGCTAGACTCCAGCTCTCTGATCATGAAAGAGGTAAAATGGAGTCAGATCTAAATAAAATGCTTGGCCTAGTAAGTAAAATGGATGAACTCCAATTAGAAGATGTTAAACCTTTAGTTCACCTTACAGACGATGTCAATGTATTGCGTTCTGATAAGATCAGCGAAAAGACAGATCGAAAAGACGCCTTGAAAAATGCCCCAAAGCACGATGAAAATGGTTTCCTTGTACCTAAGGTGATAAAGAAACCGTAATATTTTTTGAAATCTTGGATAATTGGAATAACCTATTTCTAAAGACTAAATTTAATCAACAAAGAGATCAATACACTATGAATGACGCCATCATACAAATTTCAGATATCGGAAAAACCTATGTCATGGGCAGTGAAAAAGTCCATGCCTTAAAGTCGATTACCCTTGATATAAAGAAGAACGAGTATGTAGCGCTGATGGGGCCGTCTGGCTCTGGTAAATCCACGCTCATGAATCTTCTTGGCTGTTTGGATACGCCCACCAAAGGAAAATACTTGTTGAATGGAACTGATGTCAGTACCATGGAAGATGATGAGCTAGCGGAAGTAAGAAATAAAGAAATTGGGTTTGTCTTCCAGACATTCAACCTCTTACCGCGTTTGACTTCATTAGATAATGTAGCCTTACCGCTTGTTTATAGTGGCCTAAATAAAAGTCGCCGTCATGAGAAAGCCAATCAAGCTTTGACCGCCGTTAACCTCGAAGATAGAGTCGATCATAAACCAAACGAACTTTCAGGTGGTCAAAGACAAAGGGTTGCCATCGCCCGTGCCTTGGTGAACAATCCTGCCATTATTTTAGCGGATGAACCTACCGGTAATCTCGATACCAAAACCTCCATCGAAATCATGGCTATCCTCGAAGAAATCCATAAACAAGGGAATACCATCATCCTCGTTACACATGAGCCTGATATCGCTGAGCACGCCCATCGAATCATTCGTCTAAGAGATGGACTGGTAGAAGAGGATGTTCCCAATGAAAACATCATAAGCGCATATGACGCAGAACATCGATACAATCAGTAGATTAGCCTCTGTTCCTTAATTATCTTTACGCTAGGATATGGCTTACTTCATTACCTTAATAAGCCAATTCTCGTTCAACGATCTTCTTATCATCTAGCAGTTTCTTTATTGAATTAGTAGACATTCAGTTTTCCTATCTATTCTTCACATAAATAGATAAATAATATTCTTTTTTAAACAGATGGAAAATAGTATCTTGTGTAAAGAAATTGTTCCAAATAAATTTTTCGCAATTCTCCGATATTTATTTAGAATAAAAACTATGCACTTCACCTCGTTTACAAAAACAATAAATCTTTACAGCTTCGACCTAAAAAGCGTCCCATGAAAAATATGCTCTTACCAATCATTTTGGTGCTCTTAACGATCGCAACTTTTATTCATTTTTCAAATCATTATGAAATGAATAAAAGCACCCCAGCCTCAATTGTTCAAGAGAATCCAGGTGTAGCCAAAAAACATGGACCTGCTGATCACTTCTTTCTACAAAGATCTTATCCCAATAACCAGTTTTCTCAAAAGGCTTATTTAAAAGGAATGAGAACCGCTAAACAGCAAGCAGAACAACGTTCCACGTTACCTGGCTTCGATACAGATTGGGAAACCCAGGGGCCAGGAAATGCAGGTGCCCGTGTCAATGCTATTCTGGTTCATCCTACAGATCCTACCACCATTTACCTGGGTTACTCCGGTGGGGGTATATTTAAAACCACAGATGATGGGGCCACTTGGAATCCAATATTTGACGACCAACCTTATTTGGCGATTGGTGATATGGCTTTCCATCCCGATGATCCTGAAACTATTTTTGTCGGCACAGGTGATCCATCCATTACGGGTTATCCTTTTATCGGAAATGGTATTTATAAAACAACAGACGGTGGTGCTACTTGGACTAATATTGGACTTTCAGAAACTTATATTGTTTCAAAAATTCTTATTCATCCTTCCGATCCTAATACCATTTATGCCGGAACAATGGGCATACCTTTCGAGCGTACCAATGATCGTGGTCTCTACAAGTCTACCGATGGTGGAGCATCTTGGAATCAAGTGCTTTTTGTCAATAATGAAACTGGGGTAATTGACCTGGTCATGCATCCAACCAATCCAGACATCCTTTTTGCTGGTATTTGGACACGGATCCGTAATAATCACGAAAGCACCTTGACCAGTTTTGGTCATAAAGTATATCGAACTCTTGACGGAGGAGGCAACTGGCAACCACTCGCAAATGGTCTTCCAATCGGTAATGGTAGCAGAATCTCTCTTTCTCAATCACAACAAAACCCTAATACTTTTTTTGCCTGTTTTACAAGTCCTACTCATCAATTTAGCGGTTTATTTAAAACAACCAACAATGGAGACTCTTGGGACGAAATTGCAGATACAAACACCCCATTCATCAATTCGTGTATGTTTGGGTTTGGTTGGTATTTAGGACGATTAAGAGTAAATTCTTTTAACGAAGATGAAATGTTTGTGCTTGGAGTTCCCTTGGTATATTCTACCGATGGCGGAGCTAATTGGGGCGAAGCAGCTCCTAATAATGTGCACGTAGATAATCACGCGATTGCTTTCGCCAATGATGGAAGTGTAATTTTGGGAAATGATGGAGGAGCTTATCGAAGACCACCAGGCAGTTCCATCTTTTGGGCTGATATAGAAAATATTCCTGCCACCCAAGTCTATAGGGTAGGGTACAATCCCTTTGAACCAGACACTTATTATGGTGGATTTCAGGATAATGGAACACAGTCGGGTAATGCCAATACCATCAACAACTGGACTTCAATTAGAGGAGCTGACGGATTTCAAATGGCTTTTAATCCTGATGATTCCCTCAATTTTTATGCAGAAACTCAAAACGGCGGAATCTCCGTTTCCAATAATGGTATTAATTTTTCAAATGCCACCAATGGTATCCCAAATAGCGAACGCCGAAATTGGGATATGCAATATTTTATAAGTCCACATCAATCAAATACCTTATATACCGGAACTTTTCGTGTTCATAAAACCACTAGTCGTGGCTCAGATTGGGATCCAATCAGTCCAGATTTAACCGATGGAATTATTTTTTCACCTAATTTCCATACCATTTCTACGTTAGCAGAATCTCCACTAGAGCAAGGAAGAATTTATGTGGGTACTACGGATGCTAATGTTTGGAGAACCACAGATGATGGAAACAATTGGGAAGAAATCAAACAAGGTTTACCGGAACAATACGTTACTAGTGTTAAGACAAGTCCTGTGTTTTCAGAAACTGTTTATGTAACTTTATCAGGATATCGAGAAAACGAAAATACGCCTTTCGTTTTTCGTTCAAATAATGGTGGATCAACCTGGGAAAATATTGCAGGAGATTTGCCTCCAATTGCAGTCAACGATATCATCATTTTACCTCGACATCAAGATACTGTTTTGGTAGTGGCAAATGATGCTGGGGTCTACGCGTCTTTAAATTCAGGAGAAAACTGGGAAAGACTAGGTGGTAATTTTCCGATGGTTCCTGTTTATGATCTAGTATATAATGTAAAAAATAATCAAGTAGTAGCCGGTAGTCATGGACGATCCATTCTCAGTTTTGATTTGGATAATATTGGACTATTTGAATCGGTCCAAATTACTGGAGAGATTCGTGATTGGCAAAACAGACCGATTCCTAATGTTTCTATTTCCGTTACACATCCAGCTATCCCAGATCAAATTACAGGATCAGATGGTCATTTTGATTTCCCTCGAATTCCAGCAAATACGGAATCTTGTGAAATTAATCTGAGTAAAAATACCAGAGCTGTCAATGGATTAGGAATTCAAGATATCATTGGTATTCAGCGACATCTTCTCGAATACGATACGCTTGAAAATCCATATCAATGGTTAGCAGCAGATGTCAACTTGAGTAGTTCCATTACGCCAATTGACTTGATTGCTGTTCGAAGAGTGATTTTGTTTATTGATACCATTTTTAGTGCTACAGAAAGTTGGCGGTTTGTACCTGACAGTCATATTTTTACGGACCCCTTAGACCCATGGGCAAACCCCGTTCCTTGGAATGGCAATTGTAGTGAGGTCGATCAAGCTAGTGATACCCTAGATTTTATTGCGGTAAAAATAGGAGATGTTAGTGGAGATGCAGATCCGAATCTATTACAGAATGGGGATACTAGAGAAACAATTGCGTTCCAAATTCCAGATCAAAAATTAGAAGCAGGTAAAGAATATTCTTTTACCATTCCTAAAGAAGCACTCTCCAATATTTTAGGTTTTGCTTGGCAACTCCAATTTGATCCTTCCAAGGTTGAATTACTTGAAGTGGTAAAAGGTGCGCATGATGCACAAGATTTTATGTTAGTAGATCAACAAAATGATGTAACTGCTGGTATCTGGACTGGAATAGCAGGTGGACTAAAACAAGAATCTCTGGAAAACCTGGCTTCCGTTTTTATTTGGAAGATTAAGGCAATCGAAGATGGATTCTTAAGTGATGCTATTAAACTCTCAAAAGAATATCCAGCACATGCCTTTCTAACTTCCAAAACTAATCACCCATTAGCCTTGGAATTTATTGGGTTACCTGTAGAAACAAATACTACTGTATTTAATCCTACGGTATCCCCAAACCCTTTTGACCAAAATACAAGATTAGATTTAAATGCACATCCAGAAAATCCAATTATCATAACCCTTCATAATAACTTAGGGCAAATCCTTTTTCGGCAAAAAATTGGCCCTAAAAACGAGACACATTCCCTTATCCTAAATAATGAAATTTTCAAAGAATCAGGAATTTATTGGTTGTCCATCCAACGAAATGATAAAAAACTTGTAAAAAAATTAATAAAAAATTAAACAAGAACTGATGTCCTACCAAATTAAATTGAACTTTTTAACTGGCCTTTTTTCTTAACAGAAAATGGTCTCAAAACGATTTAAAATGGAGGAAGCTGACCAAAAAAAATCCACGCAAAAAAGAGCAATTGAGCAAACAAAAAACGAACCTTTTGAAATGAAATGTTAAAAAATAAAAGAAACCTCTTTTGATATTTAAAGAGGTTTCTTTATGCTAGGATGACTTTATTTTTAAACGCCTTCAGAA
>CAZYAC010000322.1:0-5879 GCA_964645475.1 uncultured Saprospiraceae bacterium
GTCATTTCTTTTCGAACCTCTTTGATAAATAAATCAAATTCGGGTGTTCCTGGAACGGCATCTTCGCCTAATACTGCACAGTTAAGGCTGTCCGCTTCCATATTGAAAGGAACGGCTTTGTTGATGATCCGAGGATTGGACTTTAGTAATCGACCCGTACTCGCTGATCCTGTAAAAGTGACGACATCCTGTGATTCGATAGGATCTAGAATATTACGCGCTGACCCACAGATCAATTGTAAAGCACCTTCGGGTAAAATCTTGGATTCGATAATCGCTTTAACGACTGCTTCTGTTAAGAAAGCCGTAGAAGTAGCCGGTTTTACAATGGCCGGAACCCCAGCCATCCAGTTGACAGCACATTTTTCTAACATTCCCCAAACGGGAAAATTATAAGCATTAATATGTACCGCTACGCCACGTTTGGGGACCATGATATGATGTGCCATAAACTGTCCACCTCGAGATAAATCAATCGGATCACCATCTACATGGAAGGCTTGATTGGGGAAATTTTTTCGAAGTGAAGCATTGGCGAATAAATTTCCAAAACCACCTTCAATGTCAATCCAACTATCGCCACGAGTTGCTCCGGTAAGATAAGAGATGGGGTAGAATTGTTCTTTTCTTTTAGTGAGGTGTAAGGCTAATTTTTTGAGCATCATGCCGCGTTGCTGGAAAGTCATTTTTCGCAGTTGCGCTCCTCCGGTCTTTCGACCATACTGTAAAATGGCTGCCATATCAAGTCCTTTGGCAGTGGCTAGTGCAACGGTATTTCCATTGACGGCATTATAGAGTGGGGTACCGTCTCCGTCTCCTTCGACCCATTGCCCCATGACATAGTTTCCTAATTTTTTCATTGAAATTTTTTTGTAAAAAAATAATGAATAATGAAAAAATTAAAGAATGAATAATGCCCTTGATTTGCGTCTTCATTCGTTAGAAGCACAAGCACGTTTGATGGCATTATTCATTCAAAAATCATTCATTTTTCCTTAAAATCTAATAATGAACAATGAAGATAATGAAAAAATGAATAATGCCCTCAGTTTGCGTTTTTATTCGTTAGAAGTGCAAGCACGTTTGATGGCATTATTCATTCCTTATTTCTTGACGGTTTTACTGGGACGCACCTCGATTTTACTTGGCAAGGTTCGTGGGTGCATCTGTAGGAGATCAACCACTAGTTTTCCGATATCCTCAGGCCAGATTTTCCAAGCGTCTTTATTTTTGTTGGGCGTGTGGTTATTAAAGTGAGTAGCTACCGAACCGGGCATAATGGTCGATACTTTTACATCCTCTTGACGTAGGTCGAGCATCATAGCTTGGGTAAATCCTACCAGTCCAAATTTACTAGCGTTATAAGCCGTTCCTCTGGCGAAAAAGTTGGTACCGGCAAGACTGGCGATGGTAATAAAATAACCTTTGGATTTTTTTAAGGCTGGTACACTTGCTTTGGCACTGTAGAAAACACCGGTCAGATTGATATCGATGGTATCCTGCCATTGTTTGGCGGTCAATTTTTCAATCGAATTAAAGTGGCCGACACCTGCGTTAGCGATCAGTACATCGAGTGCACCGAATTTTTTAATGGTTTGTTTGACTGCGTCTTTTTGGGATTTTAAATCCCGGACATCGGCTTTGAGACCAATGACAGAACCCGTACCAATTTTAGCTAATTTTTTAGCTGCTTGATCTGCGGATGTTTTTTTTCGACTGGTAATGGCGACGTTCATTCCTTGGTTTAGCATGGATACTGCGATTCCGTAGCCAATACCTTTTGTTCCGCCCGTAATGAGCGCTGTTTTTCCTTCTAGAGGGGTTTGCATGATAATTTTTTATTAAAAAATTTAATGAATAATGTGTTAATGAAAAATGAATAATGCCTTCAACCATAGTGGTCGTTTCCTACTACGCAGGAAACGACCACCGAACATCTAATACTTCAAGAGTATTAAAAGATAATTACTGTTTTACCACTTTCTTAGTAGATCGATGGTTACCATTTATCACTTCTACAACATAAGATCCTGTGGGAATGTTTTTTAAATTAAATTCTTTTGAAAATGGTGTATTGACGGAAACAGAAAATTCATTATTTGATACTGCTTTTCCAGAAAGGTCAAAAATCGTGATACTTAAATCTGCCGCAGTGGTTTCATTAATTTCTATGGTAAGGAAATCTGCGATTGGATTAGGAAAAACGTTAAAGTCGATCGCAGGATAATCGGTCGTAAAGATGTTGGTAAGTTCTTCGATTTTAAAATCCCAGATTCCCCGACCGTAGGTTCCAAAACGAATCGTTTCCGAGGCAGCTAAATATTCCACCGACCAATAAGTTTGGGTGGGAGCATCCTCTCCACGCATATCAAACCATTCGTTTTCAGCGACGACGTAGACAAATGGCCCTGCTTCGGTTGCGGCAAAAATCAGGGATTCGTCCGGGTTCGCTACCAATTCAAAAATCAGGGTAGGAGGGAGTCCATTGCTAATACTTTCAAAGGTAACACCATTATCATTAGAGACAAAAGCAGCTGGATTATTATAACCACTACCTGCGTAATAAACTCGGTCTGGATTTTGAGTCGAAGGTAGAATAGCTTGACCATAAAGAAAATTACCTCCCGGTAAAAAGTTGAGCGTTTGTTCCCAGGTCTGTCCGGCATCTTCAGAAGTGAAAAACCGTCCGTTAGTAGTTCCAACATACCAACGATCTGGATTCAAAGGAGAAAAGCGCATGGCAGAAACTTCTCCGTCTGCATCGGGTAGAAAGTTGAATGGTAAATTGGTGGCCGTAATGTTTCCGTTTGCTTCTTCTAATTTGATAATAAAAGAACCATCACCACCATTGGCATTACCACCAGCGAGATAAATTTCGTTGGCCTCCGCGTTGGGACTTTCCATGGTGGGAGTTATCCAAACCGATTCGTCCTCTGAATCTAGGCCATAAAAAGCGGTGCTATAACCAGTTTGTGGCTGATCGTAATAATAAATATCTCCGCCGGGAAAGACCGTCCAAAGGCGTTGATTGTTTTCTGAAAATGCTAAGTGACCATAATCTCCTGAGATGACTTGTTCCATATTAATAGCATCGTCGGCTGCAAAGTCAATTCCTCTTTGAAAGCCTTGATCTTGAGAACCCGCATAAATATAAATAGGATTTAAGGGGTCTGTTCGTACATCATAAAATTGATTGACGTTAAGTCCGATGGTGCCGATATTATCGGTCGTGGCAAAATTATCATAAGAAATGCTTAAACCTCCATGATTACTAATCAGTTGGAAGATCTCACCATCAATATCGGTAAATTCGTTGAAAGCCATCATATCAGCGTGGAGTTTTCCAGGAACATTATCGTAGTATTCCCACCATTCATTCTGTAATTCCCAGGTGATTCCAGCATCATAAGATTTATAACAATTGAGGCCACCGGTCATGATGAAGTTTGGATCAGACGGAGAAACGTAAAGACCGACTTCCCATGGTCCATCGGGGATGGTTCCTTGAGTAGTCCAAGTCTGTCCTTCGTCTTCGCTCATTTTTACAACATTGTCTCTACTGTAGATGTAAAATCGACTTCCAGTGGCTGTAGTTTGTACTGCTAGATTTGCTCGTTTGCTATCAAAATCGAATTGATCAGAAGTCACTAGGGTATCGAAAATTTCGGTATCCGTTTGCCATTTATATAATGTGCCGAATTGACTGTTATTTTTTTCAATAATATATGGTGCGTTTCCATTTAAGGGTTTGGTCATGGCATAGCGATTGGAATCATTGAATGGAAATTGAGCAACTTTCTCAAAACTAACGCCATGGTCGATGGATCGATATAGTGCGTAATTTACAAAAAAGGAAGGCTTTGATAGACAGAATATTTGATTATCCATTTCTTTTAGGACCACGGTATTCTTTGGACCACCCCAGTTGTCGTTAGCAGTAATTCCTTCAGAAGCTGTCCAAGTGAGTCCACCATCATCTGAGTAGTGAGGCACACGACTTATTAGAGCGAGCATTCGTTTGGTGCCATCCGGTAAGTTGATCATTTCGAGGAGCCATCGACTAAAATTAAAGTCTTGATTGATGACTTCCCATTCTGAGCCGGTACGATCACCTCGCCATAGAGTTCCTCCTGCGGATACGGTATAGATTTTATCAGTATCCACATCATAAAGCGTTTCGTAAACTGAACCTGCTTGATTGACATTTCCTTTTTCGATCCAGCGACCCGTTAAGGCACCGTTGGCTAAAATTTCTCCGTCACTGCGGGATGTGGCAGATTGTTGTTTTTTGAGATGGTGTGCCATGGCGTTTTGATATTCCAATTGTTGCCAAGAAGTCGTTGGAGCGTGGCGGTGCATCAGTTCAAACCAAGCCTCGCGGGCGTTGGCATTTCCTTCATCATCGGTACCATTATGAAGTTGGGTTCCTTCAGTAGGTTGTGGGAATTTTTTTTCAGGAGCTTGACAGCTGCTAATTAGAAAAATAATAATAAAAAACGATAGAATTCTGTTCATGTCAATAGTTGGTTTTTTCGAAAAAAAGAATAATCTAGCCGCTAAGCCACTGTCTAACAAAGATATGGATTAATCCCATTAAATATCGTTTAAGTTGAAAAGATCAAGCTATTGGTCTTTTTTTGACAAAATTTGTTCCTGTTTTTGATAAATGATTTAACAACAATAAAATGAAAAAAGAAAAAATACCGACTCCCTCTGCGTTTTCTAAGGTATGTTCTAAAATCAAAGCCATTAGAAAAATGGTATATATTCCTAGAAAGAAAAAATGACGATAAGATTTGTAGTAAAACAGCGGAACAAAAACAGCTAGTAGTAAAAAGAAAAAACCAAATAAGCCACTACCCGCCAGGACGAATAAAAACTGGTCATGTGGTAAAATAGGTTTTACATAATCTGGATATTTTTTTTCGTAAATGTGGAGCACTTCTTTTTTTATGTTTCCTGAACCTACTCCAAATACTGGAGCCCTTTTAAATAATTCCCATCCGACCTTGAGAGAAGTTAGCCGACCTGAGTCTGAGTATTGTTCCCCTTCTCCTGCGTAGTACTTTTTCAAGTCGTAATGCATATAACTTAGCTTATGCTTAAAACTAGGAATTGTCATAAAAGCGATTACTGGAAGGCTGATTAATCCAGCCATAATAATTAATCCAAGTAAATATTTTTTAGATAAATAAATGTATTGCAAACAAAGAACGCCGAGGGCCACATACAAACACAGGATGCCACTTTTTACACTTAAAATATGGATGAAGAGAAAGAGAAAAGCGGTAAGGATAATGATGAAATACCGTTCTTTAGAATTTCTAAAAAAATATTTTTCTTTAATTAAATAGATACCTCCTATTATAGATACACCAACGAGTAGGCTATAGCGAATATGATTACGGGGAGTGGGCATAGGTTTACCGCGACTGAGCATTTCGTTAATAAGCTGGTAGTTCAAAAGATAATTAATACAAATACCAATTCCTGTCAGGGTAATGAAGACCAATAAAAAATATAGTATCCCTTTTATCTGGCGATCAGAAAATAGAGGTAAACCCAAAAATGCAATAGGTAAAGCGATAAAAGGAAGTTTGATGCGCAACCGCTCTAATAGATAAGTATAATCTTCTTCTACTTGCCAAACTCCAAAAAGGACCAGAAAAAAATAAAAAGTGATCACCAAAAAAGGAGCATTCCTTTTCCAATCTAATAACTTATTCCAAAGATTTTTATTACCGGTAAATCGAATTGATTTTTTCTCTTCCTGATCTCTTTCCTGAATTAAACCCAAGACCAACAATCCAATCATGCTGATGGTTAATAAGAAAGGAGAAAATACCAGAGATATGATAATTAATCCACAAAAAAATAAA
>CAZYAC010000323.1:0-5852 GCA_964645475.1 uncultured Saprospiraceae bacterium
GTCATCGTACTCATTTTCATAAACTCTTTCGGCATTCCTTCCGCCACTAATTCGCCGCCTAGCTTTCCAGCACCGGGCCCCATATCAATCAGATAATCGGAGGCTAGCATGATGTCTTTATCGTGTTCGACTACCAAAACGGTATTCCCAATATCGGACAATTCCCGCAGCGCTTCAATTAGTTTTTGGTTGTCACGCTGGTGCAGTCCAATACTCGGCTCGTCCAAAATATAGGTGATTCCAGTTAGCTGCGAACCAATCTGCGTGGCTAGTCGAATCCGTTGGGCCTCCCCTCCCGACAAAGAGCGCGCAGGACGATTTAAACTTAGATAATCCAATCCAACGTGTAATAGAAAACCTAACCGCAGCCGAATTTCTTTTACCACATCTTTTGCAATTTCTTTTTGTCTTTTAGAAAAAGTTGCTGTCACGTTATCTGTCCACTCTGCTAATTGGGCCACGTCCATTTCGGCCAATTCTCCGATGTTTTTTTTGTTGAGTTTAAAATGTAAAGACTCTTTTTTGAGGCGCAGTCCGTTGCACTCTGAGCAAGTGTCAATGGTCATAAAGTCTTCGGCCCAGTTTCTAATTTTTTCTGAAGTAGACTCTTTAAACCAACGTTCTAGCATGTTAAATAATCCCTCTTGTGCGAGATCGTAGACAAAATCGTGTTGGACTTTTTTAATAGTACCATAATCGCGATTACCACCATAAAGCATAATATCCAAGGCTTCTTTGGGAATGTCTTTGACGGGAGTAGACATGGTAAATTTATATTTCTTAGCGATCTTTTTTATTTGCTTAAAAGTAGTGTTCTCTCTCGGTTCGCCGAAAGGCAGAATGCCAGATTTATTGATGCTTAGCTTATCGTCTGGAATCACTTTTTTTAAATCTACTTTATTCATTTTTCCCAACCCTTTACAAGTTGGACAGGCACCGTAAGGAGAATTAAAAGAGAAGGCATTGGGGGAAGGTTCTTCGTAAGAAATTCCTGAATCAGGATCCATTAAATGTTTGCTGTAAGGATGTACTTCCTCTTTACCGTGTTCGAGTACCATAATAAATCCGTTGCCCATTTTGAGCGCTGTCTGAAGAGAAGTGTTTAGGCGGTCACGGCGTTCCTTGCTGACCGCCAGTCGATCTACCACCACCTCGATATCGTGGGTCTTATAACGATCTATTTGCATGCCGGATTTGATGTCTAGAATTTCACCATCTACGCGGACTTTGGTATACCCTTGCTTCCGAATTTGATCGAAGAGTTCTCGGTAATGTCCTTTTCTGGCTCGAACAAGCGGAGCGAGAAGGACGACTTTCTTCTTGTTGAAATTTTTATAAATATGCGCTAGCATTTGATCCTCATTATAGCGGACCATTTTTTTACCGGTTTTATAAGAATAAGCTTCTCCAGTACGAGCGTAAAGCAATCTTAGAAAATCATAAATTTCTGTGATCGTTCCAACGGTGGAACGAGGATTTTTGCTAACCGTTTTTTGTTCAATAGAAATAACAGGACTCAATCCTGTAATTTGCTCTACATCCGGTCGCTCCATATCTCCGATAAACTGCCGAGCGTAGGCCGAGAATGTTTCCATATAACGCCGCTGTCCTTCTGCATAAATGGTATCAAAAGCCAAAGAAGATTTTCCACTACCACTGATGCCGGTAATTACCACGAAGCGATTTCTGGGAATGGAGACATCAATATCTTTGAGATTGTGCATCCGCGCTCCAATCACGTGCATCTGATCCGGCTCAGAGTAGCCTTCATTTTTGAGGACTGCTTTAGTCGTCTTTTTTCGGGTCGTCTTTTTCTTATTCGTGGTTGTTACGGAAGCGGATTTCTTTGCCATAGTACTATTGAGAATATTGCGCGTTGGAATTTTTTAACAAAACCTATGTTAGGATGACAAAGATAAAACATTTTTTTGGAAAAGTGATGAGGAGCTATATTTTATAAAAGGACTTTCTTATAAAAAAATGTTTAGTTGAATATGAATCCGAAAAGTCAAAAATCGCCATAATTTACCCCGACCCTGAAGGGAGTTTTGACGATTTTTAACTTTTCTCCCTTCAGGGTTGGGGTAAAAAAAGTTAAAAATTGTCAAAATGGGTTTTATAAGAAAGTCCTATATTTTATAATTCCAACTGGCAAACAAAAATAAAGCCGCGCACTGAGATGAATCAGTGCAGGGCTTTTGATCAGAATAAGGCTGATTTTATTTCATAATAATCTGTTCAGTCTTGGTGATAGTACCTTGAGTGACCGTAACTAATATAGTCCCTTTGGCACCCAAAGCGGTAAGATTAAAACTATCTTCTCCAGTCCCAGAAAAATTTTCATAGCTTACTTCTTTTAAGATTTTTCCGGTGAAATCACTGATATATAACTTAGCAGGACCTTTGTCAGCATTGATTTTAACGGTTATGTCTTTATCTGTGGGATTGGGGAAAACGGACAAGTCAATAGGTTTGGCCGATTCGTCTACCTTAGGCGGGTCACCCTCTAGCTTGAATTTTACAGGTAAATTGAAATAAACACTAACAGGCTTTCCCTTATGGATTCCCGGCTCCCAATCAGGCATAGTTTCGACTACTCTAAAAATTTCTACTAAAAATCCCACTTTGCAGTCTGGATGGATACTGCTAGTAAGCATTTCTGGATTAGTAATTTTACCTGTTTTATCGACTATAAACCGAACGACGATGGTTCCTTGAGTTCCGGTTTGTCGAGCGAGTTCTGGATATTTTATATTGGTATAAATGTGGGTTAATAATTTTTGGGTAGCACAAGTTTTGCGTTCTTCTAAATCTGCGATATCCCCACATCCAGGAAAGAAAGGCATTTGATCTACTTCAGATAAAATTTCGTCTTTCGGACTATGTCCTATGACATGTATTTTAGGTGAAATATCTTCTTTTTCCACAGGCTCACTTCCTTGGAGTTTAAACTTTACTGGTAAATTATAAAATACAGATACCTTTTTTCCATTTTGCCTTCCAGGTGTCCATTGGGGCATTTCCATCACAACGCGGATAACCTCTTGGTCGAGCTCGTCACTTAGGCTACGCATGATTTTTGGTGATTCTATCTCGCCTTTTTTGTTTACTACAAATTGTACTATGACGAGTCCTTGGGTATTATTTTTCCTTGCCAGCTTAGGGTATTTTATATTCGTATAAATATTTCTAAGCATTTTTTCTGTAGCACATGTGTTTCGTTCGGTAAGGTCAGCGACTTCTTCGCAACCAGGAAAGAGCGGCATTTCTTCTACTGTGGTATAAATGCTATCACCAGGTGATTGGTTGACGTGGAATTGTTGATTGGGTAATATTGGATTTTGTGCAGTAGTTTTGGGAAGTACCTCACTAGCTTTAAAGGCCAGTAGTAAAAGGGAAAATACTGGGATTACCCAAAGATATTTGGTCATGGCCCAGCGGGATGATTTATTTTGATTCATCATGTTAAAGCGTTTTTTTAATTGTGAATGATTAAAATTATTTGCGAGCGAAAACGCGATTCCGGACTGCATTTGCCGCAACAATAATTGGCCATATTGTTTTTTCTTTGATTGTGTAAGGACATTTTGATCTGCTAAATATTCGTGAGTATTGCGAATAGCATTTCTGTAAAACCATATAATTGGATTAAACCAAAATAAAATACTGGTAATTTCCAAAAAGATAATATCAATGCTATGATGTTGTTGAATATGTGTTAATTCATGTCGTAGAATTCGATCTTGATCGGCTGGAGATAGTTCTAGTTGTTCACTCCAAAAAAGGGAATTGAAAAAAGAAAAAGGTAGATGGAGTGCTTCTGTTTTGACCAATTCGTATCCTTCTTTTTTCTCTACCTCACTTTGTTTTTTTAATCGCCATAAACCGTATATTCCATAAAATAATCGTAGGGTCAAAAACATAACCACGACTAAATACATGGCCGCGAGTATCGTCCCCGTAGCGGCAACAGAGGTTTGGTTAGCGGAAGCCGTAACGACAATTTCTTCGAGCGTGTATCCCAGTTGATTAACCGTTACCGTGAGTGGTTGTACCATGATAGAAGCGGTTGTGTCTTGTGTTAAGATTGACCACCAGCTAAGATCTATTAACGGAAAAATCAGCCCGCATAGGAGACTGCCAAGTAAGTATAGTCTGTTGCTGGTAAAGAACGTTTCTCGGCGTAAAGCCAAAAAATAAAAAAGATAAAGTACGATCCAGCAGCAACTGGTTTGCAGAAAATAAGTTATCATAACGCTAGATTTTTTTGATCAACGAATAGAACAAGTCTAACTGTCTTCATCCATTTCGTCCACCATCTTTTTAAGTTCTTCCAAATCAATTTTTTCTTCTTTTAGTAAAAAAGAAACCAGGCTTTTTGGGGAGCCGCCAAAATAATCCGAAACTAGTTTTTTAACTGATTTCTTACTATAGTCCTTTCTCCCAATAATTGGAAAATATTCATAAGTTCGACCATAGGCTTTATGATCTAGAAAACCTTTTGTTTCCAATATCCGCACAATAGAAGAGATGGTACTATGAGGTGGTTTTGGTGTTCCCATCCGTTCTAAAATATCACGTACTGTACAGCGTTCTAGGTCCCAAATATGTTGCATGACCTCTTCTTCTGCCTTTGTTAATCGTTGCATAATTAGTCTTAATTTTTGATTTATAATTCAAATATACAACGTATAATTCAGGAATACAACTATTTAATACGTTTTATAACGTATTTTTACGTTGAATTATAATTTTAACCTGATTTACACAGGGAATGATTGAATAAAAGGATGAAATAAAATAAGAATACCTGCACTGGAATCATCCAACGCAGGTATTTTAAAAGAACATGATGAGTTTTAATCTACATATTCGACAACACGTTTAAATCGGAAGCCGACTGTTAATTCAATAGAATTGTTACGAATATTGAGCTCAGGAATATTTCGATCATTATTGCCTGTAAAGGGATTAAAGGCGTTGCTGAAGGCTGGTTGGAAATATTGTTTAGTAAAATCTGGATTGATGGTTAGTTCAATGATAGCATCCATGTAATCTCCAAGCGGTAATTCAAAACCACCGCCAAAAATAAATCCAAATGTGAAATCATTGACCCCTACTTCTGAAGGAAAACCACTTTGAACACTTAAAGGTAAGTCACTAAATTGATCTAGACTATTACTTAAATTATATTCTCCCCGCAGTCCAAATAGGTAGTAAAGATTACCGATGCTAGCTGCAAATCGTTGTTTCACACCGACAGATAATCCCAAATTTTGGAAATCATACTTGGTGGTACGACCATTAAAAGTTCGAGGGGCACCTGTTCCTATATCATTGTACTGAAATCTTCTGATACGAATGGCACTTCCTCGATTATGATACCCCGCTTGCGCAAATAAGGAAAATTCTCCTTCCTCAGCTAATGATTCTACGGATGCGATAAAATGATAAGAGAATAAAGCTTCTCGCTCGGAGTTATCCCATTTTTGAAAAGCCATGGTGGGGCCTCCTTTAATTCCAAAAGCTACTCCTTGCGCTTTTCCAGTTGAACAAGCCAAAGTTATCAAACAAATAAAAGCTAAAATTCGCATCATTGTATTTTAATTTTTTATAAAAAGAAGGCAAATAACCTATTACTTAACTCGTAAATTTTGTCCAACCGAAATAATATTAGATCGCATCTGATTGAGCAAACGAATATCTGCGACGGAGGTCCCATAATATTTTGACAGTTTATAGAGGGTATCTCCTTTTACGACTTGATGGTAAATGGGTTGCGCTTGTGGCAGATCATCGTCGAAAGGATCAAAAGTTTCATCCGTATCAATTTCGTCACCTGTTTCAAATTC
>CAZYAC010000324.1:0-5842 GCA_964645475.1 uncultured Saprospiraceae bacterium
ATGTATTTCCTTTTCGACTATTTGGAAAATAAAATGGAATGAGAAATTTATTATTCTCCAAAGTGAATGGAAAAAAGTAAATGGAGGATATGAAAGCGCTTTAAATTTAGACGAAATTCAGACCTTGAGGGTGTTAAAAAAAGATTTTTTGTCAGAATGGAAAATGCTTCTTAAGCAATGTCGGCAAGGATTAAAAACCGCAAAAGTTGCCGTTAATGAAAACACCACAAATCAGTTGAGTCAAATTGAAAACCAATTGCCAGCGTTTGGAAAATTTTACCAAGAAAAGGATAAAGTAATAACTACCTCTACAGATGGCAGAAAAAAAGTTGACTTTTCTAAATTACCAATATTAGGACAAGGAATTTTAATAGTTGTCGTACTAACGTTTATTTTTATTCCAGTATGGTTAATGAGTAAAGATAAAGATTCTGTGTTTTGGTTTTGGGAAAGTATGCCCCAGATTTTATTATATCTTACTCCATTCCTTTTGATCATTGTTTATGTGGGAATAAAAATATTCAAAGTTTGGAAAACAATGAAATAATTATTTTATGCACTATAAAACCCAAATAAGACTTAGTCTACAAAACTTCGCGAATCGCTCTGCACCTGCCGCAGGCAGGTTCTCTGCACCTCTGCAAGCAATAAAAAAAAACCAACTCCATGAAAAATACATTCACGATAAAAGATATACACGATAGAATTTCTCTGCGTCTTAGCGCCTCTGAGAGAAACACAAACTAAAAACCACCCTCATCATTCACAAAACCAAACCCTCCCACTCATGAAAAAATCCACCCCCCGCTCCCGTCGCCACCGCAACCCAAAAACCAAAGAAGGGGAAAAACAACCCGCCTTCTTCTCTAAATCAAGCGACAAAGTACAAACCAAAGAAGAAAGCGGTTTCTTCCAACCCAAGTTAGAAATTAGCCCGGCTAATGATCCACAAGAAAAAGAAGCGGATGCAGTAGCCAATAAAGTGGTCCATGGCGTCAAGCAACAACAATCGCAAGGAGTACAAAAAAAGGAAAAAGTAAATCGTATGGCAGAGAAAGAAGAACCTGCTGCCAAACTACAACGCATGGCAGAGAAAGAGGAACCCGCTGCCAAACTTCAACGCATGGGCAAAGAAGAAGAACCTGTCGCCAAATTACAACGCATGGCAGAGAAAGAGGAACCCGCTGCGAAGCTTCAACGCATGGGTAAAGAAGAAGAACCTGCCGCCAAGTTACAACGTATGGCAGAGAAAGAGGAACCCGCTGCGAAGGTTCAACGCATGGGCAAAGAAGAAGAACCCGCTGCCAAACTCAAAGCTCAATCCAAAACAGAATCTTCTGAAAAACAATCACCGCAAAAGCAAAAAAAAGAAGCGACCTCTACTTTAGAGCAAATGATTCAAGAGACTAAAGGTAAAGGCTTTAGCTTACCCAATGATATCCGAACCGAAATGGAGGCGCAATTCAATGTGGACTTTAAAAATGTTCGTATCCATACAGGTTTAGACGCGGTGGAGATGTGTGAGATGATTCGAGCAGAAGCATTTACACATGGATATGATATTTATTTCAATGACGGAAAATACAACCCAGACACCGATACTGGAAAGAATTTATTAGCACACGAACTGACGCACGTCGTTCAACAAAAAGGCGGATAAATGGCATTAAAAACAATCTCCACCCATGTTCTTCAAGACGTCCTCACTTATCTGGAAAAGATATTCGCATTGAGACTGGCTACTTTTTTTGGAAAAGAATTAGAAGAAGAAACCATTACCTATCCTGTCCAAGTATGGAATGGGACGCCGCACCCACTCGCTCAATTTTGTGCAACCAATGAGTTGAGTGAAGATGAATTTTTAGTGTTGACATTGGCTTTAGTTCCACACATTCAGCCGTATTTATTAGATGAAATTATCCAACGATTTCTTCCCAAAGGAGGTAGTTTTCCTCAGGTTGGAGGAGTACGGGGTACCCAGCAACGTAGTTTTATGCCTACGGGTGAAACAGCCTTATTTATGCTTTCCGATGGAGATATAAATAAAAGAATTGCTATTCAACAACTATTCCACCCAAACCACTTTTTTGCCAAAAATCAAATTCTTTGGATCGAAGAAGTACCCGAAGGAGAACCTAAGTTGAGTGGTAAACTGATTTTATCAGAAGAGTATGTAGATTTATTGACCATCGGAAAAATCACGCCACCTAAATATAGTTCCCAATTTCCGGCAAAGTTGACAACAACGCAGCTTCAGCGGGAAGATTTGATTATCGCAGAAAGTACAGCGGACAAGTTAAAAGAAATTGAACGATGGCTCGATCATTATCAATGGATCAATGAAAATACTCAATTAGGTAAGCGATTAAAACCTGGCTTTCGAGCGATGTTTTATGGCCCTCCTGGAACAGGCAAAACACTGGCGGCCACCATCCTAGGGAATAAATTTAAAAAGTCGGTCTATCGTATCGACTTGTCTCAAATCATTTCTAAGTACATTGGAGAAACCGAAAAAAATCTTTCCAAACTTTTTGATAAAGCAGAAAATAAAGGATGGATTTTATTCTTTGATGAAGCCGATGCCCTTTTTGGTAAACGGGTCAACGTCAAAGAAGCCAAAGACAAATATGCCAATCAAGAAACCGCTTACTTGCTACAGAAAATCGAAGATTATCCTGGACTTGTTATTTTAGCGACCAACCTTAAAGATAATATTGATAAAGCATTTATTCGACGGTTTCATACGATGGTTCCTTTTCCGCTGCCTGCGGCGCAAGAACGCCTCCGACTTTGGGAAACCACCTTGCCTGCTGCTGATAATTCAGAACTTTCCGTTTGCGCTTCCGTCCAACTCAGTGAATTAGCACAACGTTATAAACTGACCGGTGCCAATATAAATAATATAGTGCAATACTGTTGTTATTTAGCAAAAGATAAAGGCCAAACTAAAATTGATAATTCTATTTTGTTGCAAGGAATACAGAGAGAATTTAACAAGGAAAGTAAGACCGGGTAGCGAAAAGACGTTCAATTAATCATCACTTCTCAAAATTCAAAGTATTTCCATAGTCGACCAACTTGGAAATAATAATCTACGAGTCCCAAAAGAATGAATCCATTCTTTTGGGACTTTTTATATAGAATAAGGAAACAGCAATCGACCTACCCAATCCGACTCTTAATCATTTTAATCTGACCATTATGATTGGACTCATGTTCCACCACATGAAACCACTTACAATAATTATTAGAAGGACCACCCCAAAATCGAAGCTCCTTGGTCAACCATTCATCATCTCTTTTTTTCATTTCGGCGATACTAAAAGCACGGACTTCCTTCAAAACATCTAAATAAAAATTCAGAGAATACCCTTTAATGTGTTTTCGCCCTGCATCTCCTAAATCACTGGCTGCATCCCAAAGATGGCTATCTTTTGCTGGGAGTTCGGCCCATGTTTTTCCATCAAAAGTATCTTTCTGATAATATTTTTCGACGGCCGCCAAATGCAATAACATGGCACCAATAGAATTCGATTGCTTATCCAATAAAAAATCCAACTCTTTTACCTTCATGCCTCGAACTGGACGCAAAACAATGTCTCGCATAAAATTCATCATAGAAACCAGCGTTCCCACTTGAGGCGTAAATCCTTCTCTAGGACCAATGAAATTAATATGATCATTCGCTAGTTCGGAGGGTGGAGTAGCCCAAGCCATCTGAGAAAGCGGTAGCAAACTTCCAGTGGCGATCGCTGATTTTTTTAGAAAATTTCTACGATTATTGTTTTTCATAATTTTAAATTTTAGAAGAAGCTGATTGAGCTGATTGAGCTGATTTATAAAAGTAAGCAAGTTGAAATGTTTCTATCTCTCAAGATGACTTTTCAGCTATACTGCCTTCGCGATAAAAGATATACCCGCAAGAAGGCCTCTGCGCCTCTGCGAGCAATAAACCCAAAAATTAACCTTGTAAAAAACATTTCCATGCAAACCCCGCTCACACTAAAAGATATACCCGCAAGAAGGTCTCTGCGTCTCTGTGAGAAAAACACTTTCAAGAGCAGACTCATTGTTGAATATTCGCTTAGTCAACATTCCGATATGCAGTATTCTAATGACAATGAACACTAGTAATGGTTGCTCTTTGAGAAAAAACGATCAAGCAAAAAATCCAAAAACCTTCTTATTCCTTCAACACACTCGCCGCAATCTTATCTACAATATACCATCGATCAAAAGTTCTTCCGCACTTTTAAGCGTTTCTCCTTCTAAAGTCAATCTCCAAAGACTGCCTCTTGACAAACCTGGAACCATCAGGTTATTTTTCCAATGCGGAAATTCATCACCCGTATAAAATGTTAATCCTGTCGGCGCTACGGTATGTGTCCAGTACCAAATTGGCTTAGTAAAAAATCGATTTTCCAATTCGGAGACTCAATGCTAAAATGAGGATTCCCAAAAAGTAGTTTGATGATTTTTTAGGACGATGAAAAAATAGAAAGTAGACACTCAAAAAAAAACCATTGACGAGGCATTCGTCAATGGCGTTATTTCTTTAGGTTAGAATTTTCCAATAAGGCTTTAAGAATTGCTGCTGCCCATCGCCTTTTTAATGAAATTGACAATAGCTACAATAATACCACCACCAACACCACCTCCAGCAACAGAAGCTAGGATACTGGTAATGTCCATACTACCACTGGCCGCAGCTGCACCGAGTGAAGGAACAATCATTCCCAAAACCTGTCCGCCAAGTCCACCACCAAGAATACCGGCAATTGAGTTTCCGATGGTACCAAGGCCTCCTTTCATTAAAGAAGCTGCAAGATTTCCACCCACCGCTCCGCTAATAAGTTGTACAATTAAAGCAATCATAATAGGGTTGTTTTGAAGTAATAAAATGGATTATTCCATAAGAACAAAGCCCACCTTAGAATGATTAATTCCCGGATTGACTATTGCACTTAAGAGAATAAAATTAACGCCTAAATGTAGAAAAAATAAGTAGAAAACTATTTTTATTTGGGAAAAACTGTCTTTGAGAGATGGAACATTTTTTGAAAAACGGTAATGTTGAAATTAAATTTTACGAAGAATTTACGTAGGATCAAGTGGTTCTAAAGGCTTATTGGTTAATGATCTAAAGATATTTACGAAATTTTTCAACCGTCTCGCTAAAAAATAAAAAACGCCCATAGCCGAAGCTATGGACGATCACCATATATACATGGTTTTCTGGGGTTACAATTGATAAAGACAAAAGGAAAGTTTGAATTACCTCAATATCCAATCGTCAAAAATTTATTATATTTTAGGGTATTGCTCGCTTGTAAAAACAAAGCAAATATAGAAGAGAAAAAAATGCTTGAATAATAAAGAAATGTTAAATCGGCTCTGCCTCTGTTAAGAGATATATAAAACTACCAGAATTATTAGGATACATCTTTAAGATCCCTTTAAAGGTTTTGCGCTCATCCATTTTATAGCGCCTCAGCGCTTCAGGTTTTACCTTAATATCTACAATCGTTTCTGGTCCGCCACCTCCACAGAAAAAACACGTTGCATTTGGATTTCGAGACAACACAAAACTGACTCCCAACGCATCTAACGCAATTACATATCCCGAAATCTGCACCTCTTTTCCGTCAAACTGCTTGATCACATCCCCAAAGGTTGCGACATCGTATTCCAACATTAACTCCTCTGAATACTCCTTCTCAAAATTAACGTCGGCCAGCGTTACCCAATCCAGTACCTCCTGTCCTCGAACCGTATCGATTACACCACTAAAAAACACAATGACCAGAAAAAATATATTTCGCATTTTTTTCATACCGCAATT
>CAZYAC010000325.1:0-5840 GCA_964645475.1 uncultured Saprospiraceae bacterium
GTTCCTTTACGATCACTGTCAGCGACGGAGGTCCAATTGGGAATGGCTACTGTACTTCAGCTGCTTCTGCTCCGTGGGAGGAATGGATTGGCAATGTTAGTCTGAGTGACCTCGACAATACCAGTAGTAAGAATGGCTATGGTGATTTTACCGCACTAACAGCAAACGTAATAAAAGGAGATGCTTATACGCTATCCATCCAACCGATTTTTAGTTACACGCACTTTACCGAATATTTCCAGGTATGGATTGATTTTAATGGAAATGAAAATTTTAATGATCCTGGAGAACTAGTAGTTTCTACCATATATGAAAACGGTGTCAATGGAACCGTTGCTGCTCCGATCATCGAAGATATTACGATTCCTAGCAACGCCCCAACCGGGACCACACGAATGCGGGTATCCATGAGTCGGGATGCTGCGGTGGGTCCATGCGAAACTTTTACTACTGGAGAGGTAGAAGATTATACCATTAATATTGGAACGGCTCCTGTCAACTCCATCATCAATAGCAATATTGCTTTTAATCTTTCAGCCTATGTTGAAGCCCGTACCGTCAGATTGAATTGGGTTACTAATTTGGACGCAGAAACAATGACTTATACCATTGAAAGAAAAGGAACAGACGGTGTATTTAGAGAACTTGATCAAGTTTCTTCTTATGATAATACGGAACAAACTCATTTTTATCAATATCCAGATCGTTCGATTACCGAGGGAAGTTATGAATATCGAATTGTTGCAAATAAACATGATGGAACCACCGCATTTACTAATATACAAACCATTGATCTCGGGAATGTGGCGGGACGATTAAGTGCTTTTCCAAATCCAGCCAGTTCACAGGTTACCTTGATGAGTCATCTCTTAACTGACCATTCTGTCAATCTGATGCTTACGAATAGTTTGGGTCAAATCATCCACCAAAAACAATACGATTCAACTACGGATCAACGGATCATTCTTGACGTGAGCAATTACTCTAATGGAATTTACTTAGTAAGGTTTCAAGCTGGAAAACGGAAAGCGATGCATACGCGGATCGTCGTAGAAAGAGATTAAAATGTTGAGCTGTTGAGTTGGTGAATGAGTTTACGCTAAAAAGTGTTTTGCTCGCAAAGTTCGCAAAGGCCGGCGCAAAGATTTTTTACGTGTATATCTTTTACCGTAAATTACTTATCTATTTAATTAATAATAAATTTATGAGGTGTTTTCAAATTAGGTTTTCGCCTATCTTGGCTTTTAGAATAGTTGAGTTTTAATATTTCAATTCAACGATTCAACAACTCAACAATTTTATTACATTCGAGTTGCTTTCCTTTTTTTCTTTGGCAATATTTTTAAAGGAGTCGACATGACTGGAGACACTTTATATCCTGCTTTTCGCAACAAAGTAATCACTCCAAATTCGCCACCCAAATGTCCTGCACCGACTGCAAAAAAGGTAGGTTGTTCTTTTGCCATTTTGCCAATGATAGGAATCCAATTTTGATTTCTATTTTTTAGAAAAATATCTTCGTATTTTCCTATTCCATTAACATCCGATTTAAACATTTGCTGCATCCCAGCGATATCCTGTTGTTTATAAATTTCGACCATCTTACTCAATTCGTCTTCGCCCTCTTCTTCTCCTCCCCGAATAGAGGTAACTAGCATTGCTGCCTGATCGTTGTAAGGGATACTATCAAATACACTCATTTGATATTCGATGGTTTCTAGTCCTCCCATATTTTTTTCATCGGCTTTTGCCATTTCCATAAATTCCATTTCATACGATTTGATATCTTCTCCCATACCACCTCCTGGTGAAGGACTGGTGAAATCAAAATCTCCTCCCGACATCGCCGACAAAAACATGGGTTTAATTCTTTCTAGCATCATCATAGGTAACCCTAAATCAGAAAAATGATCACTGACCATTTTATAATCTTCTTTGCTTAAAAGATCTTTTAAGGTGGTTCCATCTTCCATCATTATTTTACCAATCATTCCCATCATGGCACTCATGTCGGACATGTCTTCCATATTAATTTCAAAAACTACTTGTTGCATTCGGTCAAAAACAGCCACTGTAGAATCCGTCAAAAAGAAATCTTCTTTATCGATCATATGGATCGTTCCGTAAAGATAGGAAGGCTGGGTCAAGTCTTTTCCCACGATTTTCCACAATAATGATTTTTCAGTAGGGACCAAAGAGACGGGTTCTGTCATCGCTTTTTGGCTAGTTTTCGGACTACAAGCCGAAATAATCAGTAGTAAAAGGAAAAAGTATGGAATAAGGGAATTAGAAAATATTTTTTTCATGATAATAATTTTTGTGTATCGTCGGCACTCCTACCGTCAAAATCCTGTACAATACCTAATAAAAGTTGGATGTCCTTAAAGAATTCTAGTACCAAAGTAAAACTGACGTTGGAACGGAATATATAAGGTTCCAAGATGTCTTTTGGTTCAGTCACAGCGACGTATATATCGTTATTTACAAAACTAAGGTAAATTTCCTTACCTATCTTTTCGCAATAACGAGCAATTTTGACCTGTATATCTTCGTCCAGTACATACTTTGGCTGAGCATCGGGCGAAACATATACATCAAATAGTTTTGCAAAGACCGGATTCATAAATGATTCTTCCAATTGCTCTCCTCCGGCACGGTTAAAAGATTTAATCGTACGGGTAAGATACTGTTTAAACGCTGCTGGCAAAATCAGAATAGATCCTCTTATAGGACGTTTCATCGTCGCCCGCATAAATACACCGCGAAAGACATAATTATATCGATCTCGTACCTTGGATAGTTCTCGCACTTTCAATTCACACATTTCAAAAGGAACTTCACCAATCTTTCCACTGATATAATCTTCCCCTTTATAGAACGAAGCTTTAGAAGTAAAAATTTTACTTTTCTTAAATTGCTTCTTTCCAATAAATCGTTCACCATCGTAACGAAGGGTATCGAAATTTAGATCATCGTCAATAAAATCTAGTACGAGATTGACTACATTGGGTTTGAAAGTTTTAACAAATTGATTCATCCGATAACTGAGATAACCCAGATAAAGCCCAAGAGGAATCATCAGAAAAAAGGTAACGGTAGGAATATTTAGATACATGGACACAAAGCCAATAGCTAAGAAAAGTAATACACTTATTAAAAATAACCAGAGTAATTTTTTTCGTCTATTTTCCATTCTGACCAATTCGGGATGAATGGTATGGTTGTAAAAGATGCGAAATTCAGCAAGTCGATCCATGCAGAAAATTTTTAAAACATGTTATCCCGAATTTCAATAGTACCATTTAACCTTATGATTTGCTCATAAGAACACGGATTTTTTGCTGGTTAGCCAGTTGGCCCTCTTTTTACGTAAAAAGAGGGCCAACAGGCAAACTAGCAATTCTGTTCTAAATAAATAATTCGAGATGTCTCAAGTTTAGATATTAGACTTGACTATTTAGAAGCTTCTAAAGAATCATTTTTATCTTCTAAATCATAATCGTCCAGATATTCTGAAATAAGGCCACCGATAATATCTTTCAGATATGCCTTTTCGAGTTTGGCAATTGTTTTTAATTTTAAGAGTTTCTTTTTATCAAAAACAAAAGTTACGCGTTTTTTCTCTTTAGGAACAGCAGCTCGTTTTATTTCCTCTTTATTAGGTGCTACTGTTTGTCTAATCAGCGCATCCAGTCCACTCATAGGTCGACGAGGGTTTTCCGATTCGGCCGTATCTGATTGAGGTCTGCCAAGTGCACGCTGTTCTTTGCGAGCAGCTTTTTTCTTTTCTTCCGCAACAGATTCTTTGACTACAGTCTGGAATAAAGATTCTAAGTCAGCCGTAAAACTTTTGCTACTACCCGAACGCCTTCTAGAATCAGAAGACTTTCTTTGCGAAGATTTTTTTATTTTTTTTCCAGTTGGCAGCACTTTATCTCCCATAAATGCCGTCTCTTCTTCGACCGAAGCTGGAGGCATTCCGAATAGACTTTCCAAACCGTCTTTTAATGTTTTCTTACTCACAATCGTGGGATTTAGTGGTTCATAATAAAATTTCGATTGCGGATTTAGGCTTCTTCTTTTACAGCAGTACGTTCTAGTATTTCCTTACAAAGATTTAAGTAATCTTTGGCACCGTTGCTACTCTTTGCGTAAGAAAAAATATCCATACGCTGTGCAGGTGCTTCGGCGAGGGTCACGTTGTCACGAATCAAGGTGTTAAATACTTTATCACCAAAATACTTTTGGATCGTAGCTACTACATCGCGATTCAAAACTTTCCGTGCATCATACATGGTCGCTATTACACCTCCAATCTGTAATTGCTTATTCAGACGGAAACGTACTTTATCGATTACCTGCTTGATTTTGGTCAGTCCCTGCAATGCTAGGAATTCCGTCTGTAATGGAATATAGACATAATGGCTAGTCGTTAATGCATTTAAGGTCAGTAGTCCAAGTGATGGTGGACAGTCAATGATAATATAATCGTACTCTTCTAAAACTGGCTGAAATAATTCCTGTAGAATGTATTCCCGACCCGCTTCATTGATCAATTCCATCTCTGCACCAGATAAATCTAGGCTAGATGTAATCACATCCATTCCTTCTTTAGCGGTATAAGGAACCAGTTCGCTTTCGCCGCGAATAGATTCATAAATTGTAATTTTTTGTCTTGGAATACCCAGTGAAAGGGTGAGGTTGGCCTGAGGATCAAGGTCAATTAAAAGGACTTTTTGTCCTAATTCTACTAAACCAGCACCAATATTAATGGCACTCGTCGTTTTTCCTACACCACCTTTGTGATTCAAAAGAGAGATTATCTTTCCCATGTACGGTTAATTATAGTGTTTCTAAATAATGTCTAATGCTAAAACGTTCCTTCTGTAAGTGCTGAAAATATAAAAAAATTCCAGCCCCTGTGGACAAATATAAAAAATTCTGACCTTTTTTGAAACTTATGAACATTAAATTTTAACATTGAACTGAAATACAAGCCTCAACAATTGAGCCAAATTTATAATATGTTTTTATGTAAAAATGCTCTTCCATAGGATTTGAACTATTTTTGTGATTACGCTTAAATATTTAATGATGAAAATAAGGAAATGGAAATTATATTGCTTTTTGTGCTACGCACTCTTCTACTGGAATCCGCTTGCTGCACAAGAAACCTTTGATGCAGTAAAGATTTACGGCGATTTTCATCTGGGAAAAATGGGTCGCGGGGAACCTAATCTATACCTAGGTCGCTTCGACGCCAATAATTTTAAAGGAGCAACCCTTGCTTACTTATGGGTTAATCCCAGTAAGAAGTACAGTAAGGAACTTGAACTGGGAATGCGTATCAGAACCCGTAATGTTTCTTTTGATAGTATTGATTATACAATTAAAGATTTCGAGGCGGCGACTCGTTTTGAATTAGGAGTTCGATTAAAGAAAAAACTTTTTGATTACCTTATCTTTAGTTTTAATCCTGCGGTTGATTTATATTTTTATAAAGGAGATGCTGAGCCGGTACAAAGTACAGCTTTCCCCGTTACTTTCATTGATGGTGGTATTTTATTTTCCTTTATTCCTCATCTAGAAATTCCCTTGGGAGATAGACTTTTTCTGGATTTAAATATCAATTTTATCAACGTTAGTTTTGGCATAATTTATCAGCGTAATTTCAACCCTGCTTGGACTGACCGACAACAAAAAACAGGAGGATTTGATTTTGATACACAAGGAGAACGAAGCTTTCAAATTGGATTGGGTTATCGATTATTTTCTCAAAAAAACAATTCATTAAAAGAGTGAACATTCTGCTAAAAATATATAACTATTCAATGGTAAAT
>CAZYAC010000326.1:0-5824 GCA_964645475.1 uncultured Saprospiraceae bacterium
TTTAGACCAGTTCTTCTTAATTACCCTTTATCCTAAAATTCAATACTTCCTTCCTCTTAAAATCATCAATATTTCAGGCGAATCCTATCCTACCCTGAATACGGTATTTTTCTAATAACCATTGACTTAAAGATAAATTTAAAATATATTTATAATTCCCCTCCTACTCTTCTCCCCAGAGTATGCCCCCCTTTTATGTCAAACTTACAATTTACACCTCCCAAACGAATCGCTGACTTAGGTAGAACGGATTTATGGTTAAGCATAAATCTCTAGCCCTATCAGTTGATACAACTGCGATTAACCAAAATTACACTATGAGATCATTCATTATTGGTCTGCTCGGGATTATCTTCCTGTGCGGATTTACAAGTAACTTACCTACCACCAAATTTCAGGATAATCGGGATGGCGTTCGCTACGCTGCCGTTACCATCGGAGACTTACAAGTCATGACCAAGAACCTACAATTTCAAAACGAATTTTCTTATTGTTATGATAAGCTTGAACGGTACTGTAACCATTTCGGAAAGTTATATAATTTCCGAACAGTAGTTGATTTGGAGGGAAATATAAAAAATGATATTTGTCCAAAAGGCTGGCATATTCCAACATTGAAGGATTGGGAGTATTTAATTTTAAGAATGAAACCTACCGTTACGCTAGGTAAAAATGGAGAAATGATTTATCATGTTTCTGAAAATTACGGGCAATTACAATTTGGTGGATTCCGCTCACATCAAGGAGATTTTTATTTTAATTTGGGAAAGGAAGGACATTATATGACAGCCACTACCACCGATAATGGTTGGGTAACCATCAAAGTTAGGCGATCCGGAGAAGGATATAATTTAACAATTATTAAAGACACGGATGAAGACCGGGCCGTTAGCTGTCGGTGTGTTCAAAATAAGTAAAATCAGCTCATTCCCATTTCCAGGGGTTGGTTTTCTAGATCATTCGTGGTAGCTTCTCGGAGAAATTGAACGGCTACGCGATTAAAGTCTTTCCACCTTTCGATGTTACAGATGTGACCACATTTTTCGAAGATAACGAGTTTGGCTTCTTTTTGTTTTTGCGCAAAACGCTGAGCTGCTTTTAGGAATACATGATCTTGGGCACCCATCACGACGAGGCTTTTATTGAGCATAGGTGCATTAAAACATTCGTCGAGAATTTTAAAAAATTCGCCGTATAGACCTACCCATTTCATATACTCTTTACTGGTTAATTTTTTAGCTTGTTTGCGGTACATTTCGCGAGAAAACTGGTGATTCTTTTTTGGCAAAACGACCCAAGAAAATATTCGGTAAATCCATTCATAAGGCAGAATATAATCAAAGAATTTACCACCGTGTACGAAGAAGCGCATCTTAAGCGTGGCGCGAAAAATGCCTCCAGCCATTACTATTTTATTAACTAACTGCGACCTTCTAACGGCAATGCGCTGTAGGATAACACTACCCAATGACAAGGAGACAAAACTGGCTTTTTCAATCCCAAGGTGATCCACTACTTCCAAGATATCTGTACAGACAATTTCAAAATTATAGGAATCAAAACTCGGCATCATGTTTTTGGATAACCCATGATCGCGCAGATCTAACAAGAGTAAATTAAAGTAAGGTTTAAATGCTTCCACCTGATATCTCCACGTACCGATTGCACCACCTGCACCGTGGACAAAAACAACCCACGGAGCCCCGTCGGCATGGGTATGAGTTTCAAAATGTAGCATACTTTATTTATGTTTTTTTTTCTCTTTTCGAAGTTCGAATAACTTCTTTTACAAGATAAGCAATATTTAGGGTTTCTTACGCAAAGTTTCGATGCGATCCATGATTTCTTCTGATTCAGCCATTAATTTAGCGTATCCTTTGATATCTCCTGCCCGTTGAGTATCTCTGGCTTTAAGCAAAATAGCATCATACTCTTTTTCCAATACCTTGATCGGGTCTTTTTTGAATAATCCAAACATAATTTTCTGTTTAAAGGTGAATAAAATTTTAGAAAGCCTCTGGCCATTTGCTTCTGGTTACTTGCTTCCCTCAATCGTATAAGTACATTAGAAGAAAGCAAACAGGCCAACAAGCTAACTGGCCAATAGCAAGAACTTAGATACACTCAAATGAATTAGAACACTTCCGTTATAAACACCAATAAAGCAAAAGAGTTGGGTTATACCTGCATTTGATTTTCGGATAATACAATTTCTAGTTGCGCTAGAAAAAAGTTCGCATCGGCCATTGTAAAACACATCGGAGGTTTAATTTTAATCACGTTGTGATCTGGGCCGTCGGTACTCATCAAGATAGCCCGTTGCCGCATTCGGTTGGCCAAATAAGTCGCTGCCTCAGGAGCAGGGATTTTCTCTTCCCGATTTTTCACTAATTCAAAGCCTAAAAATAATCCATGCCCTCTTACGTCACCGATCATCAAAAATTGCTCTTGTAGTTTTTTTAATCCTTCCAATAAGTGATTTCCTACCAAAGCGGCGTTCTGTGACAACTGTTCATCTTCTACCACTGCCAGCACTTCTCGACCAATTACGCAGGATACCGCATTCCCACCAAACGTATTAAAATATTCCATTCCATTGGCAAAAGCATCCGCAATTTTCCGAGTCGTCACTACGGCCCCTAATGGATGACCATTGCCAATCGGTTTACCTAAAGTAACGATATCAGGTATAACCCCTTGAAGTTCAAATCCCCAATAATGAGATCCTACTCTACCAAAACCCACTTGCACTTCATCCATGATACAGAGTCCACCTGCAGCTCGTACCGTTTTAAAAACATTTTCTAAATAATGATCGGGCAAGACAATTTGCCCACCACAGCTTAGAATACTTTCACCAATAAATCCTGCTGGTGCTTTTCCATTTTTTGCCAACTCATCTATAATTTTTTGCGCGTAAGCTGCATAGTCCACTCCAGCGGTCTCAAGATTTTGGTGTCGCCCTCGGTAAGTATCTGGCAGCGGCAACAAATGCGTTGTATCCGGAGCACCTGTTCCTCCCTTTCCATTAAATTTATACGCACTCACATCGATCACCGCGTTTGTATTACCGTGATACCCAACTTCCACGGCCAACATTTCCTTACGTCCTGTATAAGTACGTGCCATCCGTAACGCCAGTTCGTTCGCTTCACTTCCCGAGTTGACAAAAAAGCAAACCTCCAATGGATTTGGAAATTTAGCGACCAAGGCGGCGGCATATTCTGTAAGCTCTGGATAGAGATAACGCGTATTTGTGTTTAGCAAAGCCATCTGTCGTTGTGCTGCTCGTACGATCCGTGGATGCTGATGCCCTACATGGGGAACATTATTACAGGTGTCAAGATATCGTCGTCCGTCTTGATCGTAAAGATATTGTTTGTAGCCCCGCACCATAGCGATGGGTTCCGCGTAAGAGAGGCTCAAGTTGGCACCTAAATTTTTCTTGCGCCGCTTTAGCAATTTTTCTGTGGTAGGAAAACCTTTTGGTAGAATATTTTCGGTAGTAATAAAAATACCTGGATCAGGGCAAATATTTTTCCAAACTTCTGCTTCTGTTGGAAAGGCAACGCCCGGGAAATCTCCCACTCCTTCCAATGGATCTAATAAAATCTGGAAATGTAAATGAGGAGGCCAATTACCGTTTTCAGGAGGAGGCCCGATTCGAGTTAGTAGGCTACCTTTTTTGATTCGATCTCCCTTTTTAAGTTGTTCTGTTGCTGATAAACTAAGATGTCCGTATAAGGTATAAAAGGTAATCTGATCATTGACCACATGTTCTAAAATAATCGTCGGTCCATAATCTCGTTCACCCACATTATTTTTCACACTAAAAACAATACCATCCAAAGGAGCATATACAGTTGTATCTGCGGGAGTCCAAATGTCTACCCCCAAATGAACCGTGCGCCAGTGTGGCCCCTCGTTGCCCATTACTCGATAAGCATCTGTTGAATAAAATGGACGGACTTCACCGTAGCCACCCAACCCGTAGGTCACACCTGCTTCTGCCAGCATTCGATCAATCGTCTCTGCAAATTTTTCGATCGTAAAAAAATTATAATTATTGCCAAGTTCGAGACTGTCTACCTGTAAATTTAATTTTAGAAAAGGTGTTTCCGAAAAACTAAAATTAAACATGGGTGCCAGCTGGTTTTTATTTTTAGCTAACCAATCATCAAAATATTTTCGCTGGGGACAAGGCATTAAACCAGCCACAGACCGTAAACTATAGTGTACTAAATTTTCGGGTAGCGCTGCCCATTTTTCCAATGCATCCCAAGCAGGTGTTTCACTGATGAAGTGATACGCATGATCTGGAAATTCTTTCCGATTGAGCGCAGCAGCGGTCACGGTAGTTGTCAATCGCAATCCTACTAAAGTGTAAAGTATTTTTATTTCTTCCGGTAGCAAAGGACAAGTTTCGTTAAATCCGTCTGTAACCGCTAGTGCTGCTGCCAATACATCCGGTTTATTCATGATGGTATAAGCAATCAGAATCGCTAGTTCGGCAATTCGTAGGGTATTTACCGCATCTCCAAAATCAATTAATCCCAAAGCAATTTGTTCGGATGAATCAACTAATAAATTATAATCGTTCGCATCATTATGGATGACCTGTCGGGGCAGTGTATCTATTTTCGGTTTTATTGTTTTTATAAACTCCTCTAAAAAAGGTTGTACAATTTCCGGCTGCTTTAATTCCTGCGGATGTGCTAGCAGCCAGTCTGCTTGTGCGAGGTCCCAACGGAGCGTACGCGCTGCGCCCGGATGCTGAAAACCCTCCAATGCTGTAGTAATGGTTCCCATGAGGTGACCTGTACTTTTAAGTAGTGTGGGTGAGTGGGGATTGGTCCGAGCGAATAATTCACCGGGCACCCAAGTAAGGATGCGAAGCCAGCGTTCTCTATTTTGATCGTCGGTTATTTTTAGAATTTGTTGACCATTCAAAGCTGAAACCACCTGTGGCAACTGGTATTCCGTTATCCGGCCGGCAAGGTGGGTCATGATCGCGTGTTGCATTTCAAGATGCTCCAAGCTTTCGCCAAAATGAGCAATTTTTAGAATGTATTCTTTACCAGAAGTAGTTCGCAATCGAAAGTTGAGATCCAGTTCTCCTACTAGGGGTGTCAGGGTTCCAGAAAGCTGGTAATTTTTTTTCAAAAAAGTAGGGAGATATTCATTCATGAGAAGGAATTCAACAGTAATTGTAAAAGGCGGAAAGGTATAAAAAAAGTCTTTACGTTCGATGACGTAAAGACTATTTTTTTGTGGGCGATGAGAGATTCGAACTCCCGACCCCCTCGGTGTAAACGAGGTGCTCTGAACCAACTGAGCTAATCGCCCTGAGGAACATGGAACAAATAACTTGTCCGTTTTAACTTCTTATAATTGATTTATACCAAGTTCTTTAAAGCGGATGCAAATATAGTTTCTAAATAATAGGAATGCAAGTCTTTTTGTTAAAATTATCAAAATATTTTATCCCTCTACTACGTTCTAAAGGCTTATCTTTGGATTTGAAGTTGTTTAAAAATAAATAGATGGTTTCCTTGCAAGTCATTGATTCCCAATACCTGCCTGCCGGCAGGCAGGCTTCAGCTAATTTTGTTTCTCCCGAATGCTTTCGGGACAAAAAAAATGGAGCTTCGTCTTGAAAATCAAGCACTTACAATTAATCTCAACCTTCATTTTTGAACAACTTCATTGAATAATCTTATCTGCAAAAGACGGATCGTTTTAAGTATAAACGAGCTGTCTTATTCTAAACACATTTCACCCATAACGGTTCCACTATCCGTTTTATTTATTGAATCAATGAAGC
>CAZYAC010000327.1:0-5792 GCA_964645475.1 uncultured Saprospiraceae bacterium
CCAGAAAAAGAAAAGAACCGATCGGACGTTTATCATCCGATAATCCAGTACGACTTCGTCGGATGGCATCCGAAACCAGATTGATTGCTTCGTCCTGTCCCACTACCCTTTTGTGCAATTCTTCTTCCAAATGAACGAGCTTTTCTCTTTCTGATTTTAACATACGGGTCACTGGCACACCCGTCCACTTACTGACAATCTGAGCAATATCCTCCGCATCTACTTCTTCTTTCAACATCAAATCTTCGTTTTCTTGCATCTCCTGTAGTTTGATCTGATGATCTTGCATTTGCTGCTCCAACTCTGGGATACGACCGTACCTAATCTCAGCGGCCTCACTAAAGCGGCCTTCCCGTTCTGCACGTACGCCTTCCTGACGTAATTGCTCAATCTCTTCCTTGGCTTGTTGAAATCCAAGTACGACTTCTCGTTCACTTTCCCAACGTGCTTTCAGCGCATTGCGTTCTTCTTCGAGGTTCGCAAGTGTTTCATTCAATAGTTCAATTTTTCCAGTATCGTTTTCTCGTTTCATGGCCTCTCGCTCAATTTCTAATTGGCGAATTTTACGTTCGATCTCATCAAGGGCTTCCGGCATGGAGTTCATTTCCAAGCGTAAACGCGCTGCCGCTTCGTCGATCAAATCTATCGCCTTATCGGGTAGAAAACGATCTGCAATATAACGGGTTGATAATTGTACTGCCGCCACAATCGCTTCGTCACGAATGTTGATTTTGTGATGTGATTCATACCGTTCTTTCAGTCCACGAAGGATACTTATTGCATCTTCTTCATTAGGCTCTGCTACTAAAACATTTTGAAAACGACGTTCCAAAGCCTTATCTGTTTCAAAATATTTTTGGTATTCGTTCAAGGTCGTGGCACCTATGGCTCGCAGTTCCCCACGTGCTAAAGCAGGTTTTAAAATATTAGCTGCGTCCATCGCTCCTTGACCTTTACCTGCACCCACCAAAGTGTGAATTTCATCAATAAATAAAAACATACTACCCTCTGCTGCAACGACCTCTTTTACTACGGCTTTTAATCGCTCCTCAAATTCTCCTTGGTATTTTGCTCCCGCAATCAACGCGCCCATATCTAGTGCATAGATTTCCTTGTCTTGTAAATCTTCGGGTACATCTCCGTTGACAATTCTATTGGCGAGACCTTCGATGATCGCAGTTTTTCCTACTCCAGGTTCTCCAATTAGAATTGGATTATTCTTCGTTCGTCGCGCCAGAATATGCAAGACACGACGGATTTCTTCGTCTCGACCAATAACCGGATCGAGTTTACCCGCTTTCGCTTGTTCATTTAAATTGACTGCGTATTTTTTTAACGCGTTGTAAGCGTTCTCTGCGCTATGCGTTACCACTTTCCGTCCTTTTCTCAATTCAGTGATAGCTGTTTTCAGGCCTTCTTTTGTCACCCCGCTATCTTTTAGCAACTGCGCCACCGGACTTGCAATTTCAATCATCGCCATTAGAAGATGTTCAATAGAAACATATTCATCGCCCATCTCTTTCAAATGGCCGGTAGCCCGCGTCAGTAAATCACCAACGGAACGCGCTGCGTAAGGTTGTCCTCCACTTACTTTCGGATATCCATTTACAATCGCCTCGACCGCCTGTGTGACCGCAGTAATGTTTACACTCATTTTTTTCAAGACAAAAGGAGTAACGTGCTCGTCTATTTCTAAGATTCCTTTAAGAACATGTCCAGCCTCAATGGCTTGTTGCCCTTTTTGGGTAGCCAATAGTTGGGCACGCTGTAGCACCTCTTGTGACTTGATGGTTAAATTATTAAAGTTCATCTTTTTATGATTTGTGTTTTTTTGAAGTAAAAAAAAATTCCCAAATTGCCTACGAACTGATAAAACTTCCTAAATTATCTCTAGTTCTCGGCTGCTTTTGAAATTATTAAACGACTTCATCTTTATAAGAATCTAAATGGCAATTGGTTCAAAGTTTAACTTTTTGGATCGCCATACGGTATTGATTTATCAAAGCCTGTTCCACTCGACTTTTTATGCCAAATGTGGATTTCACTTTAAAAAGGAATGACATTTTGACAATATTCTTTAAAATTAACTGACAGAAAGACCGACTAAGCGTAGTTAAATATTTTATTGCGAACAAATTTTGTATCCAATTAAATTTCAACAAGATTAAATTTTTCAATTTTCTTACTTTTGAAAGTGCACCCAGTAATTAATAATTCTTTGTTAAACCTACAACCAAAAAATCTATGCGTTATTCTCAGTTATTGTTCATTTTATTATTAGGTGGATTAATGTTTCTCGCCAGTTGTTCTGCTACTCGTTCGGTAACTACGATCGAAAAAATGAACACCAACTGGTTTGCAGAGAAAGAAAACCAATTAATTATGGAAAAGGATACGCTGACTCCAATGCGCGTCTGGAAAATAACTAATAGGGCTGACTCTATATTATTGAGAAAAAATTCCGAGAAGGTAATTCCTAATCCCGCTGATCCGGTCCTTGACCATTTTGTCAAAAGATTATTGGTGACGGTTCGGGATAGTATGTCGCTCGGTGTTGGAATTGCGGCACCACAAGTAGGTATTCTAAAAAATATTATTTGGGTTCAAAGATTTGATAAAGAAGGTTTTCCATTTGAGGTTTATCTGAATCCTGTCATCAAAAAATACACCGACAAAAAACAAGATTGTCCCGAAGGATGCTTGTCCATTCCGGACCGTCGAGGCACAACAACCAACCGTGCATATGCTATCCTACTTGAATATGATAAGATGGATGGTACCCACCAAACAGAAATGATCGAGGATTTTACAGCGGTCATTTTCCAACACGAAATTGATCATCTACATGGTATTTTATTTTTGGATCATTTGGAGAAGGAGGTTAATGAATGATTTTTTAATGAAGAATAGGTTAATGAAAAATTAATAATGCCTTCTTTCGTGTTTTGTTTTTAGTGAATAATGATTTTACTTTTGGCTCATTTTAATATCAATTTCTTTCTGATACCTTTACGTTATGAATAAAAAATTGCTCATCATTGGTGCTTTTACTGCTTTGCTAGCCGTCGTAATTGGTGCTTTCGGTGCTCATGGATTAAAGGCCTTACTAGCCCCATCTCAACTTAATACTTTTGAAATTGGCGTTCGCTATCAATTTTACCATAGCTTTGCTATTTTGCTAACTGGGATATTGTACTTTCATTTTCCAACTAAAAAATTAATTACTGCGGGCTGGTTTTTTCTAGCGGGTATTCTGCTCTTTTCCGGATCATTATATCTGCTTTCTTGCCGCGAAATATTGGGGATTGCAAGTTGGTCTTTTCTGGGACCGCTCACACCCATTGGTGGTGTACTTTTTATCATCGGTTGGGGAATGATTATCTGGGGAGTTGGAACAACCCCATCACTAAATCGTTAATCCTTTATGTATGTCATTGACTAAAATTCAGATTACCGAAATTGCCGAAAATATCGATGCAGGTTTGCATTGTTATATCGACCTAGATAAGTGGACTTTAGAATCTATTCCTGATCCTAACCGCCATAATCGAGATGATGAACAGTGGAATCCAGGAAATGAAAAACCAGAAGAAACGCCAGAAGACCACCGTCGTTTGTTAATCATCCGAGGTGTTCCGAAAATGGAGAAGCAGCAAATCATGAATCGTTTTATTCCAATGGTGGATAGTCGAACAATACAGGATCAACTTCGCTCCGCTACTAAAAAAAAGAGGGCCTATAAAAAATTCAAAGATGTGCTTTATAAGTTTCCAACCGTTCAACAGGAATGGTTTGACTTTAACATAAATAATTTAATCCAGTATGTGCAACGAAGGATTCAGGAGGCAACTGCAACCACCAATATTCCTACTCAATTTTTGCATGTTACTCCTGTCTTACCTACCGCAAATTTGGAAAGAGATCTCCAATGGTATAAAACAAACTTGGGTTTTAGCGCCTTACATATTGCTCCGGATTATGCGGTATTAAGACGATCAGGAATTTACATCCACCTACAATGGCATGCTGACACAAAGGATGATCCCTTGCTTGGAGGTTCTGTCGTTAAATTTTTTGTTAAAAATATTGATACCTTATTTCAGGAAATGGTTGACAAAGGAGTGGTTTCACCCGACAAGTTGCACAGAAACACCCCATGGAATACACACGAATTTGGGTTGTATGATTTGAACAATAATGCGATTTTTTACGTAGAGGATGGTAATTAATAATTTTTTAATGAAGAATTAAGAATGGAACTTCTGGCGAGTTATTTTAGTGAATAGTTTAAAAAAAATATCAAATGTCTAAAACTTATAAAAAGTATCTTGAACATAATAAGAAACATACCGATTTGCAATTTGCGACAGCGTTGCTTTATTGGGATAAAGAAGTTTATTTGCCGACTAAGGGTAATCGATTTCGCGCTCAGCAATTGGCTACGCTTTCTGCTATTTCCCACGAGATGATGACCAATCGGAAGTATGGAAAACTAATCGAAGATTTATTTAAAAATAAAAAATCATTGAAGCCTGCAGAACGTAGAAACATAGCGCTTTCATACAAAAATTATATTCGAAATAAATCTTTCTCTGAAAAATTTGTCATACGACGATCTCAGGCAATTTCCACTGCTTTCGATGCTTGGATTAAAGCCCGAGCTGCCAATGACTGGACGATTTATCAAAAACCTTTACAAGAAATTGTAAAGATAAAAAGAGAAGAGGCAAAACTTGTAGGGTTTAAAAAACATCCATACAATGCACTTTTGGAAGAATATGAACCAGGAGCCACCGTTGATCAACTGGATAAACTCTTTTCTGATGTTCGCCGTCAGTTGGTGGACTTTGTTTCAGCACTAAGAAATAAAAAACAGGTAGATGATCAATTCCTTTACAAAAGATGGAAAAAGGATAAGCAGTGGAATTACGGTCTCGAAATTTTGAAAAAAATTGGATACGATTTTGAAGCAGGCCGACAAGATGTTTCTGAACATCCATTTACCATCAGTTTTAGTTCCGAAGATGTGCGTGTCACCACGCGAGTGGACGAAAAGAATTTTGGTAATATGCTCTGGTCTTGTATTCACGAAGGAGGTCATGCCCTTTACGAGCAAGGAATTCCTACAAATGCTTATGGTACGCCAATTGGTAATGCCGTCTCTTTGGCCATTCATGAATCGCAGTCTCGATTATGGGAAAATAATGTGGGTCGAGGTTTGCCCTTTTGGAAAGCCAATTTCAAAGAACTTAAAAAACAATTCCCGAAAAATCTAGAAGGTATCGGTTTACAAAAATTTTATAAAGGCATTAATAAAATAACGCCCTCTCCCATTCGGACCGAGTCGGATGAATTGCACTATCATTTTCATGTGCTTATTCGGTACGAAATTGAAAAGGGTTTGGTGGAAGACTCCCTCGACCCAGCTGAATTGCGAACCATATGGAATGACCGTTACGAAGAATATCTTGGCTTGAAAATCAAAGATGATAAAACTGGAATTTTACAAGATATCCACTGGTCACACGGAAGTATCGGTTATTTTCCAACCTACTCACTCGGAAGTTTTTACGCTGCACAGTTTTATGCGCAGGCGAAAAAAGACATTCCCCATCTGGAAGAAAAAATCAGTCGAGGTGACAACCAAGTTCTACTGGATTGGCTACGTAAAAACATTCATCAACATGGTGCTCGCTATAATCCAAACGCGCTTTGTAAAAGAGTCACTGGAGAGACCTTGAATTTTAAATATTTTATGGATTATGTGGAAGAGAAGTATGCGGGGATTTATT
>CAZYAC010000328.1:0-5776 GCA_964645475.1 uncultured Saprospiraceae bacterium
ATTATCAAAACATAAAAACGTTTTATCCCCAACTTTGGGTTCCGACATGGAAATTCCAGAAATCATAAAAACAAACCCAACTAAAATAATTATCCATCCAAAATTGAGATTTCTTATGAGCTTTAGCATATTATTATATTTCAACTTTTTCTGCCATGGAGTATTCCCCATTTTGAAAAGTACGAATCCTTTTAATTTTTCCAAGTTTATCTTGAATGAACTCTACCGTAATATCAGCATTAGATCCGTAGAAAAAACTATTTATAGTTTCTGGGAAGATAGGAATTCTTCTACCTTTACCACGTTGCGAAAATAATTGATTTTTCTCTAAGCTTATGATTCTGTTCTCACCATTCTCCATAACATAAATTCCAACGTACTTTTTTAGCTGCTTGCGGCCAACTTTTATAGTTCCATTTTTCATAGTTACTGTCTGGCGTAAATTTCCAGATCCATTATAGTAATCCCAAGTCCCTTGTTTTAAATTGTCTTTATAATTTCCTTTGCTGGCTAAGGTTCCATCGAAATGAAAAGTACGTGCTACTCCATTTCGTTTGCCATTTCGAATATTGTATTCTCCTCTTAGGGTCTCATTTGAATAGTATGTTTTTTGTTGAGCGGATCTAGTAGCTTGAACATTATTATTTTTAAAAACACCGAACCCTACCCCATACGCTAAACTATCTCCAAAGAATTGAAAATTATTAAAACCGTTACCAATATTTTTCGTCTTCTTCCAATTGCTACCACCATCTCTGGTTTCATAAGTCCAAGTATTGCTACCTCCGATCCATCCGATATTCTCGTCAATAAAACCAATTCCTTGTGTATAATAATGGCTAGGCGCATGCTCCACTTCATTCCAAGATTTGCCTCCATCATTGGTTTGTAAGTGGTAAAATCTTCCTTCTCTAACGTTTCGTTGAATGGAGATAAATCCTTTTTCTTTAGTTGGGAAAGAAAATTTCCAAGGGTATTCTCCTTTTTGCTGGGAGAGATAAACGGTGTCCCAAGTTACGCCGCCATCCTTAGTATTAAGAACAAGAGAGCGAGAATTCTTTTTATCATTGGTGGTACCACCGATTAAAAACCCATTTTGTTCATCATGAAAATAAGTCGCAATTAAGCTGCCCGCCAAATGACTCAAATCATAAGAATACCAAGTTTTTCCGCCGTCATTTGTTTTAATAAAAAAAGAAGGACTACGTACGCGACCTGTGCCAACGATCATTTGATCTGTCACTTTATGCAATCCACAAAGGCCTTTAGGATCGGGACCTATAAATTTTACGGGTGACCAATTTTCACCACCATCTTTCGTTTCATAAAGCGCAATGGTATCCTTGGAAGGTAGAAGTTTTTCTCCCGGACCAATGGTCCCCAACCAACCTTCTTGTCTATTTTTAAAAGTAATACATCTGAAAAAAGTTTGGTCTTTTTCGAAAACCACTTTCCAAGTTTTCCCGCCATCTTCGGTGTAAGAAACATATCCACTACTATTAATCACAAAGCCTGTTAAAGGATCAAAAAAATGCAGATCATCGGATCGTCCGTAATCAATCGGGTAAGTGTTTAATTTTTTCCAAGCGGTGGAATAGTTGGTTTGCTGAATGGCTGCTAGAGGTTCTGCTAGTTTTTTTGAACAGCTTTGGACAAGGAGGACAAGGAATATAAAGGATAGGTAATTGTTGATTTTTATTTTCATTGGCCTCTTAAATTTGAATTAAAAAAAATTCCATCAATTTAATTATGATTAAACGTTTTTGAAAATAATAATTCCTTTTCAATTACCTTATTTACGAATAATGATTTTTTATTATTTCTTTCACTTGGATTAGTTGATTAAGGAACAGTTTTATTTTCAAATTGTTCCATCCAAATCTGAAAACATTTTTTATTTGTATTAAAACTGAGATCAAATTCGAAAAATCTATTTTTAAAAACCCTTACTCCTCTTCATCATTCACTATTTTTTTAGACCAAGTGTAATCATTAGGAGCTGTTTGCTGGATTAAATTAGAAGAATCATATTTATTATCATATTTTGTTTTCTTCCCTTCGACTCCACCCTTTACCTTGTGCTTCCGAGTCCGTATTTTCTTTGAAATTGGTGTTTTTAATACCAGATCATTGGCAACCGCTACTTCCATTCTCAATCGTTTTCTGTCTGATTCTAATTGCTCATCACTGGCTTCGTATCCACTTAGAAATCCAAAATTTAATCCCGTAATGGCTTCGATCTCTTCAATACCAACTTGATACATAATTAGATCTTCGACTCCTGCTTCATGTGTAAAATCCGCATCCATATTTCGTATCAAACCACCTTGAGATTGTCTGAAAGCGGCGGTTGCTAAATACCCTTCTTCATCTCCATAGGCAATCACTTTCCAATATTCCATCGGGATCTGTGCTCGTTCTATATTACCATTTATCATTACTTCAACTTCTGGATCATTGTCTTGGAAAACTGGTCCGGTAAATACACTCATGATGGTTCTATCCTTAAACCGTCCCTCTAAGGCATCTTCCAATCGTCCCCAGATACCATTATTAAAAGTACGATGCTGGAGGGCGGCATTGGTATAATGATAGGTATCGGCAATAGCTTCTTCACCGATGGGGCCCCAGCAAGGATCGGTTCTCTTTACAAGGTGTCCTTTATCTAATTTATTTTTCCGCCCCGCTTGATCTTTATAAAATTCATTACCCAATTGTAGATGCGTGGCCAATCTTCTATCTTTTATCCAGGAGGAAGACTTAGAAGAAGATACCTTTTCGTAACCATCAATATTACAAGCGGTGAACAAAGCTTGTTTTCTACCCGTGTGCATCACGATGGAGAAATTTCGGTAATCAATTCTTTTGGTATTCTGTCCGTGCGAACTATAGTCTGGAATTGGAATGCCAGCTTCGGGGCCTAAGAAAGCTTCGTCGTATCCTTTGGCTGCTTGATACCAACGATTATTTCTTCTTTCTTCATCAATAGATTGGCCGGAAGTAACATAAGATTTGGAATGGACACTAGCACAAGCTAATCTTAAAGCATCTTCTAATAAAGCTTTTTTGGTTTTAGCCTCATCCGTGTCTTCCCGCATCTCATTTTTGTAAGTTTTGAGTTCCTTGATGATCACAGAAATCCGAATGCCTTCATTGGCTTCCCATTGAATCTCATCCGTTCCTTGATCTGAAGTCCAAACCTGGCCATTTTTATCTAAGGGCTCACCTGCATCGTTTTTCGCTCTGACGGCCGCATGGTGTAAGGCCACAACTTCCCATTCATCGCTGAATACGGGAGAACCAGAAGATCCTTGGTCTGTATCTGCTTGATAATGGATATAGTAATCTCCTACTCGTCGGATGATCTTATTGGCTCTACAAGCTATTTCTTTGGATCGTCCATTAGGATGTTGGATAATAGAAACATGTTCGCCGGGAAGTGCTTTTCCTGAAGTTTCTCGCAAACGTAAAAATCCGAATTCTTCTAAACTCACCTCTCCTCTAATATCGAATGGGGCCACAGCCACGACTGCAACATCCAATTTTTCTTCTCTATAAAAGAATTCAGATGCTTTTAAACTAAATATTTTTTTTGGTTTAGGAAGGGAATGCGTATCATCTTCATAATCAAATTCAACTAAAGAATAATTACCTTCATCCTCGTCCATCAATACGTGCGCATTGGTCATCATTAACCTAGGACTGATCATAAACCCTGTGCCATGAGCAATCGGATTATTGTATTTATCACGAATATCGATATGACCTACCGCCTTACTGGCTTTCAAGCCTTTTTCTAAAAAATTGACTCTTAGAAGATCACTCTTTCCAATTAGTCTTTCAAAAACCACCACTCGATTGGCTAGGGCCAATTCTTCTCTAAAGGCTATTCGACCCTCATCGTCGGAGGTTTCATTTTCTCTAGAAGATTCTAGAATAGATCTGGTATTTCCTTGATCTTCATGTTCTTGTCTTAGGCGATTTTCCACCTCATTTTCAGAAGTTAATTTTTCTAATCTTTTTTGTCTCTCATTTGGATTCATTGGTCATTGTTTTTAGATTAAGAATAAGATTCTAAAGCTAAAAAAAAATGTCTTGATAACAAAGTATCAGCATTTTTTTATTTTTTTAATAGCGAAAAATCGCCAGCCGCTTTACTGCATAACTATTTTCTCCTATTTTTTATTGGTATCCAATTTCGCTCTATATGCTGCCGTTGCCTTTTCAAAATCTCGAATAGTACCGTTAATTCCAAATTTATATAACCAGCGAAATAAAATTCCAGGTCCTGTGCTGGCTCTTTCCTCCTCCGCTACCCTTGCTCTTGGATGATCCATAAAACGAAGGAAACCTTGTTTTACAATTTGCTTTTCAGCATAAAATTCTATGCGTTTAATGTGCTTTAGATTTTTGTATCCATAATGGTCAGGGGTAATAAATCTGATAGGTGCTCCATGTTCTAAGGTGAGGGGTTGATTATCCAATTGATCAGCCAACAAGACATTTTCTTTCATCAAATCCTCCAATGGCAAACTTGTTTTATACCCATCTTGAGCCTTCAGAATTACGAAGGTTATTTCATGGGTTAGTTTGGGTAGGATGAAAGCGTTGTAAAAGTCCTTGAATTTATAACCACTCCAATGGAGATTCAACTTGCTCCAGGTGGTTACACAGTGAAAATCTGAGACTTGATGGGTTCTTGAAAGGGTATTTAAAACTTCAGATATCTCAAATTCTTCCAAATCACCGCCAATCGAAAAACTAATTCTATCTACTTCTTTAGGGAAACGGTTTGCGTACTGAGGAAGGCCGAATCGAGGGAAGATGTCTGATTCTTTTTGACCGGGAGGTAAGGTTTTCATAGTGATCCTTTTTATAAAATAAAACTAGTCTAATTTTAATATAAGTACTAGTCCAAAAATAATATTTCTTTATCAAGTTTCTAAATAAAAAAACAAAAAGTTTTAATAGTTTGAGAATAATTTGTAGCTTTACGTCAGAAATATTTCTCTAACCAAACCCTCTATATTATGAAATATCTCAAATATATTCTTGGAATAATTATTCTTTTGGGATTATTATTTATTGCAAAAGGCTTCCTTACGCCAACTATCTCCTACGATAGTGAAGTGCTTGTTGATAAATCAGTTAAGGAAGCTTGGGCAGTGATGAATGATGAAAGTAAAGTTTCTCAATGGCTAAAAGGCATTACCGATATGGAACATGTTAGTGGCGAAAAAGGTACTGTGGGAGCGGTCACTAAGTACACTTTTCTTGAGAACGGACAAGAGTCTATTATTTTTGAAACGATAAAATCTATCGCTCCTAATGACCATGTCGCTATGGACTTTGAAATGAAAGATGTCATGAATATAGATTATAAAGTAAATTTTATTGAAAAGGATGGTAAGACTAGTATCAAATCATCCTCCACAACAAAAGGATCAGGCATGTTTATGCGATCAATGGTTTCCTTCATGAAAGGGTCTATGGAAAAGCAAGAAGCAGAAAACTTGAATAATTTGAAAAAATTGATTGAAGGAAATACGACTAATTATTTCCCTGCCCCTGCTTTAGAAACAGCGGAAATAGAATAAGCTTAATTCCTTAAATGCCTTTTAAAAAATAGAATTTTTCGATCTGTTTTTCTAATTGGTATAAAATAAACGCCTTTGAATAAAAATCCCTAGCCCCATAAGGTTGCTAGGGATTTTTATATATTAAGGATCAATAAAAGAATAACTTATAACATTTGACTGCTTCTTTTGCGCCTACT
>CAZYAC010000329.1:0-4216 GCA_964645475.1 uncultured Saprospiraceae bacterium
AAATAGACTTACAACGAAAAGTGGCAAACGCAGTCGATACCTTACCTTTTGTTGCCAGTGTATATTTACCAGAAGAATTGATGTTAAATGCAAACACTAAAAAAGATATTAGCTTTTTTCGTAATAATTATCGTCCAGATCGAGGAATGGAAATGAAAATTCGATTTGTAGAATATGCACTCGTTGGTGGGGGATCTAATGGAACGAGTCACGGTACCGTATATGATTATGATACAAACGTTCCAATAATTTTTATGGGACCGCAGGTGAAAGCACAGCTTTTCAATCAGTCCGCTGGGATCGTTGATATTGCCCCTACAATGGCTCGTATTTTAAATATTTCTAGCCTTTCTATAATAGATGGACGACCACTTGATTATATTTTTAATCCAGCTGTAGAAAAAGAAGAGAGAAAGTCGGGAGAGAAATAGAGCGCTCTAGAGTTCCTAAATTAAGTAACTGTACTCAAGAAAGTAAATCTAAGCTGTCTGTAATGGGAGGACTTTCGTTAGTAGCGAAGAGTTTGCTGAAAATGTCGAATATTGAATATCCAATCAATCAATTTATCTTGAATGGAAACCAAATTTCAATTAAACGACATGATATAAATAAGAAGCATAGAATTTTTTGAATTTAAACCTCTATTCTAGTATTCAACAAGTGAGTTTTTTAATTCATTATTGGATATTCGAGATTGGATATTCAATATTCTTTTCTTCGCATTCTTCCGTTTCTCCATCTCCTAAAAAATTTGGAGATTTTCAAATCAAAAAATCTTCACATCTTATTTACCGCAAAAATCCTTTTACATCATCCTCAATCGTTACACCCATTTGTTGTGCTTGTAGCAAATCTCTTTTTGCCTCATTAGGTTGATTCATGCCGGCGTAAGTACGACCTCGTTGGTAATAAAAAATTCCCCGACTAGGCTCAAGTTGAATCGCTCGGGTAAACCCGTTGATACTCTCCGAATTATTTCCAACGACTCTTGAGATCAATCCTTTTTCATACCACATTTCTGAATTGTTGGGTTTTAATTCCAAGTATTTGTCGATGTCTTGAATGGCTTCTTGGAATTGACTTTGTTGGCTGTAAGCCAGCGAGCGGTTAAGGTATGCATTGGCAAATTCTGGATCAGCAGCTACACCCGCATTGAGTGCTTGGAGGGCGGCGGGGATGTTGCCTTGTGTACCAAGCGCTGCTCCTAGATTGACATGATACTCTGCTTTTGTATTATCAAGCGCAATGGCTCGACGGTAGTCTTCAATGGCTGGTGCTACATTGTTCATATCAAAATAAGTCTTGCCACGACTATTAAATAAATCGCCTTTGGATGCATTTAGTTTAATGGCACTGTTATAATCTACCAAGGCTTTTTGATATTCTTTTCGTTCCCGATAATAAAATCCACGGTTGCCATAGGGTAGGGTGGTCGCCTCTAAATTATTGATGGCGTGGGTCCAAAGTGTCTCTCCGTTTTTCCAGGTTTTGATTTGTTGAAAACTCAAAAAAGCACAAACCACCAAAAAGGCCATTAACCCATATTTTAAGAAATTTGCTTTTTTTACATCCTGTTTATTTAATTTGTCAAAATAATAACCGGCGATAAAAAATAATCCTAGATAAGGAATATAGGTGAAACGATCGGCGATAAAACCTTGTCCCGCACCTAATATTTGTAACATAAAAACAACGTTGAAAAAGAAAAACAGAAAACCAAAGACAATCCCCGTCATCTCTTTTTTATAAGCCCAGAAAGCCGCCGCAACCGTACCGAGTGCGATAAAAGGAGCTACGTAAAATTGCCAGGTTAGAAACTTGGGATAGGGATACAGCGCTACCATTTTGTAGGGAACCACTGCTTTAATCAAATAAACCACCCAAGAATATCCACCGATCAATAATCGATCAAAAAAATTGTATTGCGTGACATCGTCTGCCAAACTTCCTTGCAAGGATAAAGTATAAATTCCCAATATTCCAAAAAATAGGGAGAAGAAAAAGAAGGGAATTTTTTCAATAATCAATTTAAAATTTAGCGGTCTTTTAAAATAATAATCGACTGCCAACATTGTCAGCGGTAAGGCTACCGCCTGAATTTTTGATAATAAAGAAAAGAAAAATAACCCCAATGCGATCCAGAAGAGTTTCTTGTTTTTTAATCCTTCGGCTACATACCGAGTATACAGACATAAAGCGCCCAGATAAAAAGCGCCGAATAAAACATCTTTTCGTTCGGTAATCCAGGCCACACTCTCAACGCGCATCGGATGAATGCCAAATAAAAGTGCCACCAACATCGCTGCCATTGGACTCAGTCGCAATAAGAGCATGAGCCGGTACACCAAAAAGGTACAAATCAAATGGAGGATTAAATTATTGACATGGTAAAGCTTTGCGTCTAATCCGACGAGGTGCTTTTCGACCGCAAAGGTGAAAATAGTTAACGGATTATAGTTTCCGATGACATGACCTTTGATAGGATGGAAAATATTTTTGACACTTTCCCAGTTAAATACTTCAAGGTTGACGTTTTCAATTATATTCACATCATCGTCCCAATTGACAAAATCATTGGAAAGTGAAGGAAAAAAGACCACAAAGGTAACGGCCAACACAATCAGTAAGGGAATGATTTGACCAGTGGGAGTGGATTTCTTTTTTAAAGTCTTCTTGGTTTTTGAAGATTTCGCGATCTTTACTTTTGCTTTCTTAGTTTTTTTAGGTTGCTTCGCAGCCATAAGGAAGAAATTAGGTGATATTGATGTTGGTTTAACGGAAAGTCTAATAAACCCGTTGCGATATTACGCCACAAAATAAAGGATTTTTAGCAAAATCCCGTACTCCAAATTTTATTGATAATCGATTGATAGATTAACCATTATGAAAAAAATATTGACCAGATCCGCCGTTGTATTACTTATTTTATTTGCCTTCGTCAATGTCATCGTGTATAATCATGCTTGGCAACTGACTCATTTTGCAGAAGAAAGTACCTATGTCAAAAAGAAACCAGAAGAGCTGGGTTTCTTTGAAAAAGGGAAACTAGCCTTTACGGGCGTCAGCCTTCCACGTCCTAAAAATAAAAGTTTCCCAAAAAGTAAATATGAAACCCTACAAATTCCTGGTCGCTTTAATCTCGAAGCTTGGGTAGTAAAAGTCCCAGAGCCCAAAGGAGTGGTCTTGCTTTTTCATGGCTACCAAAATTGTAAATCTCAAATGGTGGGCTACGGCGACCGCCTTAACGCTGCCGGATACCATACCTTATTGGTAGATTTTCCTGGAAGTGGCGGATCGGAAGGACTGGAGACGACGATTGGTTATAATGAAGGGAGTGATGTAGCACGCGTATTATCCGCAGCGAATGAGCTCTTTCCTGATTTGTCGTGTACCTTGATGGGTAGTTCTATGGGAGCTGCTTCAATCATGCGAGCCGTCCATGCTCATGACGTTAAGCCCGATAAAATTATTTTGGAATGCCCCTTTGGTACCATGCTAGGCACGGTCCGTAAACGATTCGATGCGCTCAATGCACCCTCCTTTCCTCTTGCAGAAATGTTGACCTTTTACGGTGGCTGGCAAAGTGGCTTTGACGCATTTGATCATAATCCAGAAGACTATGCCAAAAGCATCACGATCCCCACGTTACTAATGTCTGGTAACAAAGACCTCCGGGTAAGTGTCACAGAAACTAAAGGAATCTTTAACAACTTAGCAGGTTCTAAGAAATTGGTTTGGATGGAAAACTCCGGACATCAATCCTATCTCGTCAACGATGCTGCTATTTGGGAAAAAGCTGTGCTAGATTTTCTAGCAACAAAAGAATAGATTTTCTAGAAAAGAAAACCAGATACAAGCGAAGCCCATATCTGGTGTAAATCATCAAAGTAAAGGTTTGCACCCCTACAACGGACTGACTAATCCGTCTATATACCTTATTCAACTAGCGTTCCAAAAAAGAATTCAAGCACAACTACCATCTTAATTTCAATTTCAAAACTACTATTAGAACTCAAAGTCTTGGATGAAATTTCAATTACTTCTTATTTTAACAAGGTGTTTTTCAATTTCTACAAAAACATTTCTATTCATTCGCGATCGTAGGCCATACCTTGTCGGTAGGCAGGCATTCTTAATTTTTCATTAAAACAATCTTCATTAATCTAACCTTCAACTTTTTTAAAAAACGAATCTACAAACGCTCGTTTATTAAAAA
>CAZYAC010000329.1:4316-5716 GCA_964645475.1 uncultured Saprospiraceae bacterium
ATCTAACCTTCAACTTTTTTAAAAAACGAATCTACAAACGCTCGTTTATTAAAAACCTGTAGTTGTTGAATTCCTTCTCCTATACCGAGGTATTTAATTGGAATTTTAAACTGGTCACTGATTCCGATCGCAACGCCACCTTTGGCCGTACCATCTAGTTTTGTGAGTGCTAGACAGGTAACATCTGTAGCTGCTGTAAAATGCGTTGCCTGCTCGATGGCATTCTGTCCCGTCGTGGCATCTAGTACCAACATGACATCATGGGGTGTCCCAGGCATTTTTTTATTCATGGAATTTTTGATCTTCGTCAATTCCAACATTAGATTTTTCTTAGTGTGTAATCGACCAGCGGTATCTACGATGACCACATCGCAATCATTATTCATTCCATATTGTACCGCTTCGTAAGCTACGGCAGCTGGATCTGTGTACATTCCTTTGGAGAAAAAATCACAACCTACTCGATCGGCCCAAATCTTTAATTGATCGACCGCAGCAGCTCGGAAAGTATCCCCTGCTCCGAGGGCAACTTTCAGTCCCATCTCTTTATATTGATAAGCCAACTTCCCAATGGTAGTCGTCTTGCCAACACCGTTGACTCCGACAACCATCATGACGTAAGGTTTGATATCTGTGGGTGGACAAAAGTCCTCTATCTCTTGGGTATTATTATTTTCGGCAAGTAATTGAACGATCTCATCACGGAGGATTTCGTTCAGTTCACTGGTGTTGATATATTTATCACGGGCCACTCGTGCTTCGATCCGTTCAATAATTTTTACGGTCGTATCTAATCCCACGTCAGAAGTAATCAGCACATTTTCTAATTCATCCAATACTTCGACGTCTACGGTAGCTTTTCCAGCGACGGCTTTAGATATTTTATCAAAGAATCCGGCTTTACTTTTTTCCAGGCCTTTGTCTAGTGCGGCTTTTTCTGTTTTAAGGGTCTCCTCGTCTTTCTCTTTGTTGCCAAACATTTTTTTAAAAAAACTCATATTCAAATTTTTGTTGAATTGTTGAATTGTTGAATTGTTGAAGGTCAATAGAGATCTTTACATTTCAACAGTTAAACAAATAGTTATATTTATTTAGGTAAAGAATTAGGGTATCCAAATTTTAAAAAAGCTATCCCCTTAGCGTGAATTTAAATCGGAAAATACAGAAGTTGTTTAATAATTCCAAAAGCAGCCGAGAACTAGAGAAAATTTTCTAAATCGAGCCTCTTTTTTGAGTGCATAGCCGAGCTATATGAGCTAATGCAAATTAGCGAACCCGTAGGGACGGGCTGCTAAAAAGGCGATGAGTTAGGGAAATTTATCAGTTCGTAGGCAATTTAGGAGTTTTTAAACAACTTCTATAACTAATAATACAAATTGGGGCAGGGAAAGGTTGAAAAA
>CAZYAC010000330.1:0-5714 GCA_964645475.1 uncultured Saprospiraceae bacterium
AGAATTTCATAATCAGAGAGTCTTGCTTCTCTACGGAAAAAGTTACCAGGGATACGACCCGCAGCGGCAAATTTTTCTTGATAATCCACAGAAAGTGGAAAGAAGCTTTGGCCTTCACGAGGCTCATGTGCAGAAACAGCACTAGCGAATAACATGGTTTTACCCATTTTTACTACGACCGAACCGTCGGCCTGCGCAGCTAATTTACCAGTCTCGATAGTTACTTCGCGGCCATTTGGTAAATTAAAGGAGATACTATCAGGAATTTGCTTTCCCATATTTAGTTAGGAATTTGAAACGGACCCCTTTGGCCCGTTGGGTGAATAAAAAGCGTATGGCAGTTTACGATACGCCTGAAAAAAGGAAAGATAGAGTACCCCAAAGGGCGAACTGTAGATGGATCTAATAAAACTGTAAAAGGGATCGCATCGCTTTTTTGACAAACCAGCCTATGTATTATTTGATCGTCAGGCGGGTTCTTAAATCGGCTCCCCAACATTCTTTCGGTTGCGGGAGAGCTACAGCTGGTTTACGGAGGCGGAACTTTATGGGTTTCGCCTTGGTCGATACTTTTTGTTTGAGTACAGAAAGCGTGACCATAAAAGAAGGAACATAAGTTGTTACATCATTAAAACAACAAAAGTGCTACGACCGAAGTCGCAACACTTTTTGATTATCTTATTTACGAATACCGAGTTTTTCGATAATTGCACGATATTTTGTAATGTCTTTTGCTGCTAAGTAGCGAAGCAATCGTCGACGCTTACCAACTAAGGTCAGCAAGGTACGCCGGCAAGAATTGTCTTTTTTGTTATCACGTAAGTGATTAGATAATTCCTGAATCCGGTAAGTGAATAATGCGATCTGCCCTTCGGTAGATCCAGTGTTTTTAGCGGAACCGCCATATTCGGCGAAGATTTCCTCTACTTTTTCTGTTGATAAGTAAACGGCCATTTTAATAATTAATTTTTACCATTAGTGATGGGTATTATCCACTGAAATTCCTGGCTTTGGTCTTTCTGTGCTGCTATTTTAAATAATACCTTAGTTTAACAAACTCTATGATCATAAATTCACATAAAGTTTAATATCAGTTATAGCGGCGCAAATATACAATATTTTATGCTAAAGAAGTCAATATATCCGGTATATATTAGACTTTATGCTACCCTATCCTCCTCAGGTAAAATAGCACCGTGTTTTTTCTAATGTCGTAACTGGCTGAGTTCCTTTTCCATACGGTGAAAAAACTGGTTTCGAGCTTTATGTCCAGACTCGCTGATTAGTACCGACTTATTTTGCAAATTTTCGAACCACTCGGCGGCGTAATGGCAGATGGCTTTATTACGCGTATGCATAAAATTGGGATTATCAAAGGTAGAAAACAACTGCCGACTATCCGCTTGAGAAACAAGAAAATGAACATTGGTTGGTAAATCACTTAGATAGAGTTGAAACTTGGATCGCTGGGTAGTTTCAGAATCTTCCAGAAATCGTTTATGACCTTGTTCGGCCATGGACTTCACGTGCTGAAGCCCTCGTAGCATCTGCTCCAGCAGGAGGTCCGCCTCCGCTGGGTCTTTAAAAAAGCCACTTTCGAGGGCATAACTAATCTGTGAAAAGGTATTATCAATCATTCGGATATGCCAGTATTCCTTGGTCGCTATGGAGAGATACTTCTGTTGAACCTGGTTGGCTAGTTCTAATTCGTCTGGATTAGCAATACTCAAGGAGAAAGGTATCTGAGGCGTATTATTTTTCCAAAAGGTCCGATTCCACATGTAGAGTTTGAATTTCACCAGATCAGGAAACATAAAGGTGTAAAAAATAGGGAACTCATTGGTCGCGTACCGGACCTGTACTCCTGACAATTGACCAACGTAGGAGATGGTCTGAAAAAGTTGCTGTAAAAACCCCAAATAGGTTTGATTGATTCGTAGGGCTGCACTAAATTTAATCTGTCCACTGTCCGGTTCCAATAATAAATTATCAATAGAAATTCCAAAAGTCTCCGCAAGTATTTTTAGCTCGTCCAACGACACTGGCACCGTACCGTTGATCCGACGATAGGCCTGACTGCGGGTTAGTTTTAGACGATCCATGATAACATATACCAGTTTTTCGTTGGCGGGAAGCTGGTCTTTTATCTCTTGGAAGAGTTTGGTTTGGAGGTTGTTTGGCATGATAGACAGAATGCTTTCATCCTTTTCGTATTTCGTCCTTTCAGGACTAGGATGGTACGGGTGATGGCAATAGAATGGAATACTTCCATTCTTTTTATATGGCGTCCTTTCAGGACTAAAACATGGTTAAATGCATTAATCCCGAAGGGATGTTATTTATGAAGGTCGGACCTTGTCCGACCAATGATCTACCTTAGGCGATTAGCCCTGAAAGGGCGAAATATCAGATCTTTCAGTCCCAAACATATTTTTCATCATAGTCAATACTATGCTGATTTAAGATCGTTCTGTATTCTTCTTTATATGTTTCTTTCGAATGATGGGCGTGCTGGTTTTTAATATAGTTAACCACCACTTCTACTTCGCTAGGTCTAACTGAAAACGCACCGTAGCCATCTTGCCAATAGAAATTTTTTAAGTTTTTATTTCTGGTTTTCATCCATTTGGAGGAACTGGCTTTTACTTTTTGAACAAGGGTCATTAACGCTAGTTTTTTGGACAGCATACATAAAATATGAATATGGTCTGTATAACCTCCTACTGTTAATACGGGGCAGTCCAATTCTCGACAGGTACCTCCTATGTAAGCATGTAATTCATGTTCATGGGGTGGTTTTATCAACGGGTGCCTGTACTTGGTGCTAAAAATGATGTGGATATAGTTTTGAACGAGTGATTGTCCCATGATGTTTATTTCTTCTCTGCTTTGGAAGTTGAAGATGGAATAACTCCATCATTAATAGCCGTCCTTTCACAATTTAGATAATCGCTAAAATACATTGTTTGTTGCAAATATTGTAACAGAATTACCACCTTTCTCAGTTTTGTAGCAAAAAACCTAAAAGATAAATCTCCATTTATAAAATATGAGATGACTGCAAGGTTCTACGCTCCTAGTTTTGCTGAGGTAATCTAACAGCAAAAAATATAAAGCAATTAACAAATACCAGCAGATGGTCCACAAAACAGGACAAATCTATTTTTCACCAAAACTAAAATCATGGAGCATATATTTAGTTTCTATCCCATTCAGGCAGCAGACAAAAATATTATAAACCATCTAGCAACTGCCTTTCAGGACAATAGTCGAATGCGGGTTCTACTAGGAAAACGACGAGTGGATTTTTATAAAAAAATAATCCACGTCATTTCCTACTGTTATTTTATGGTCAAAAAAATTGGTGGTCTTTTTATTTCTAAAGATCAGAATACCTATCTGTTTTATTACAAAAAAAGTAAATTTTATTTTTCCCTAAAGGATTGTTTCAATTATGTTTTCCTGGCCATTGGCATTATTGGAATAAGCCGATTAAAAAAGGTGTATTCACGAGAACAACGAGTGACAAACACTCGCAAAAAAGAGATAAAAAAATGGGGAGACCAAGATTACCTATACGTTTGGTTTATGGCCCAGAGAAAAGGGTGTCAAAGTTTTAAAGGATTGCTGGAAGCAAAAACTTTTATTACCACCCAAGCGATCAAGCTAGGCTTGCCAATTTATATCGAGACGACTGAAAAACGTTTGGTAAAATTATACGAAAAGATGGGTTTTGAAATTTACGATTACCTAGTAGAGGAAGATACGGGACTGAGGTTGTGGTTTGGAAGATATGATAGTAAGGAAGAATTCAGAAATAATTAATTAATAATGCCATCTATCGTGTTTCTTTTTTAATTAATAATGGCTGCCTCATGGGTTGATCATTAGTTACAAACTCAAACGTAAAAAAATTATGAAAAATATTAAATATCAAAAAAGAGATATAGCATTTAAGATAACACTATTTGCTCGCGTCAACCGATACTTCTCCGAAAACAATCTAAAGAAAACGGGTAACAAAATGCTGTTCTGGAAAAGTAGTTTATTGTTGTCAGCATATATTTCCATCTATTTACTATTGTTGATTTCTACCAATATCATACTATTATATACTTGTTATATAGCATTGGGTATGTTGACTATTTTCGTGGCTTTGAATATTGGACACGATGCGGCACATCATACTTTTTCTGCGAATAGAAAGTATAATAACCTGCTCTTATACACTTTCGATTTCTTAGGAGCGAGTGGATCTATGTGGCGATTAAAACATGTACACTCGCATCATCCACACGTTAATATTCCGGATATGGACGGTGATATCAAGCAAAGCAATTTGGTTCGGATTTTTCCTAATACGCCTTTTTTATCTTTCCATCGATATCAGTATTTGTATATGCCAATTTTGTATCTTTTTTATACGCTAAACTGGTTATTGTTTCGTGATTTTAAAGATTACTTGGAAACTAATATTAGTGGAAAACCGGGGCTTCAACACCAACCAAAAGAGTATTTAAAATTGATAACTGGTAAGGTATTTTATTTTAGTAGAATGCTGTTGTTTCCTTTTATGCTCCTACCCTTTTTATTTGGTACGATTCTCTGGGGGGTTCTCTTATTTCATTTTGCGGCGAGCGCTACTGTGGCGATGGCACTGGTCTCTGCACATATCGGAGAAAATTCTGTTTATCCCGAACCAGATGCGGAAGGAAATATGCCAACTTCCTGGATCAAACATCAAATCCTAACTACTTGTGATTTTGCGACGGAGAATAGAATCATTACCCATTTATTCGGGGGTTTTAATCACCATTTGGTTCATCATATTTTTCCTAATATTTGTCATATTCATTATCCAAAATTGACAGAAATCCTGATCAAAACTTGTAAAGAATTTAAAATGCCTTATCAATCGAATCCGACCTTGATTAGTGCAGTTTTCTCACATTTGAATTTTTTAAAGATTAGGAGTCTTCAGGGAAAACAGGTGGAGTATTTGGAGATATAAGGGAGTAATGGATATTGAATGTCCAATATTTATTGAATAATGGCTCGGCAATCATTAGCGTAATTAAGTATTAGTTCATTTGGATGTTTTTCTTATTGAAATAATTGAATGCTTAGAAAATAGACCATTTTGTTGCAAAAATTGTAACAGAATCAATACCTATCCATGTTTTGTAACAAAATTTGCAAAAAATAAATGGCTAGTTGCAAAATATGAAATGCATGGAGCGGTCAACTCTCCTAGTTTTACTTCGGTAATTTATTTGGAATAATTTAACGACAAAAAATATAAAGCTAAACTTCACCTACGAACACCTACAATTATGAATTCCAAACCATTTATTTTCCTGATTTCTATTTTAATAGGAGTCAGTCACTTATCCGCTCAAAACATTGCTAAAATGCTCCAGTTAGAAGTGAGCGCAGGACTCCAATTTAATCACCGTAATCTTGCTGCCTCCGCTGGTTTACATTTCCCGATAAGTACACATCTAAACGTCGGACTTTTCGCAGCTACTGATCCGATGGGTCATCAAGAAATTAAACCGCTCATCCAGCTTTCAGAACTAGGTTTTAGTAATGCCACCGTTAATCATAAACCAGTTTATGGTTTTGAGATAAAATATTACCAACATAAAAATCAACCCGGTTTTTTTATTGGATCTGGAATTTATAGCGGTGCTTATAAAATTGACTCCTTTTCT
>CAZYAC010000331.1:0-5706 GCA_964645475.1 uncultured Saprospiraceae bacterium
TTTCCCAATGAGTAAAATATTGAATGCTAATAAGAAGGTCAATGTGATCATAGTATGGTGTTTTCTAATGGAAAGATACAAAAGATTGTGTATATAAAATAACAAAAAACTGACTGAAGTAGCCAAACCATTTAGAAGAATATAGGTTAATATTGCCTGACCTTAGTTTCTCTTTCATTTTTTTGATCAGATACGCGCATGATTCGACCACAACGTAATTATATTATTTTCTTCGGACTCTTGGGAGTGGTCAGTATCTTCTTTACTTTTCAATTACAGTTTGGGTTTTCGCTAGAACAGTTTTTCCCTGAAGGGGATGAGGATCTGGAATATTATCGGGATTTTGTGGACGAATTTGGGACCGATGTTAATTTTTTAATGGTCGCTATAAAACGAAACGAAGGTGTTTTTGAAGAACAATTTCTAAATGAAGTCCACGACTTTACCATCAAAGCAAGATCACTTCCACATGCCACCGAATCTGTTTCTTTAACTACCATTTCCTACCCGCTAAAAACCCCTTTTGCGATCACCACCGTTCCGGCCATTCATCGTAATAATCCTAAAAAATACGAAAAAGACAAATCTCGTATTTTGGAGGACGAACGGTTTTCTGGCAACTTAATTTCTCATAAAGCCGATGCCCTTGTCGTCGCCCTCAAAACCGAAGATATCCTTGACCTAGACGCATCCGCAGAATTGGTCAACGCGATCGACACCCTCGCTACTAATTACCACTTTGACAGTTACCACTTGCTGGGGCCAGCCTATTTTCAAAAAGAAATGGTCCGAATGCAAAAACGGGAAGTGATGGTCTCCGCAATCGTCTCTGGTATTCTGGTAACTATTATTCTATTCTGGATTTTCCGGCGCTTACAGGGCATTCTAATCGCGATCGTTTCTATCGGATTGGGATTGCTCTTATTTATGGGACTGGTGGGTCTTACAGGTCGTGAACTCAACGCGATGGCTGCCCTATATCCAGTCCTCATGATTATTGTCGGCACCTCGGATGTAATTCATATCATGTCCAAATATATTGACGAATTGCGAAAAGGTTTTGATCGGAATACGGCTATTCAAACCACCATCCGAGAAATCGGAACAGCTACTTTGCTTACTTCTCTAACCACCGCTGTTGGTTTTGCCACGCTAATGTCAAGCCGGGTTATTCCCATCCGAGACTTTGGGATGAACGCAGCGATTGGCGTCATTGTCGCTTATATAACGGTCATCTTTTTTACAACTTCTTTACTCGTTTTATTTGGTACGGACAAGCTAATGAAAATCGGTAAATCTCAATTATTTTGGGAAAATTTAATGGAAAAGGCTTACCAGTTCACTCGTGATCGACAAGGTAGCATTTTGGTTGGAACCATTATCTTAACTGGACTATGCTTTTGGGGAATCTCTATGGTCTCTACCAATTATAGTATTGAATCTAATTTACCTCGAGGAGAAAAAATAACGACTGATTTTCAGTTTTTCGAAAAAGAGCTTACCGGTTTTCGTCCCTTAGAAATTGCCGTTTATGCACAAGGGGATTATCTAGCGGACGACTACGAAGTATTAACAGAAGTCGACAAACTAGAAACCTATCTGCGTTCTTTAAACACTTTGGGCGGTGTCAATTCTCTGACCAGTGTTTACAAGAGCATCAACCAGATGGAAAAAGGAAACCGTAGAAATGCTTACCAAATGCCCAATTCTAAAAAAACGTTTATCCGATATAAAAAAATGACCAATAAAATTCCGGAAAACTCGATTAGCGTTTTACTGAGCAAGGACCAGAAAAAGACTAGAATCACCAGTCGTATCTTAGATCTCGGTGCCGATAGTATTCAAATCATCAGTCAAAACATCGACCATTGGATTGCAGCTAATGCTAATCCGGAAATCGTAGAATACAAACAAACTGGAACAGGTCTCGTATTGGATAAAAATGCGGAATACATTCGTCGTAGTCTCATTGGAGGGCTTGGAGTCGCTATTCTGATTGTTAGTCTATTGATGGCTTTGTTATTCCGAAATATAAGGATAGTCATTATTTCGCTGATTCCAAACGTATTCCCCCTTCTGATGGCGGGAGCGTTGTTGGGCTTTTTGGGAATAGAGTTAGACGCAGGAATCTCCATCGTCTTTGCAGTGATCTTTGGAATCGCAGTCGATGATACCATTCATTTTTTGAGCAAATATAAACTGAGTCGGGCCAATGGAAAATCAGTAGAAGCATCCTTACACATTACCTTTTTAGAAACGGGCAAGGCAATTTGTCTAACTTCCATCATCCTGTTTTTTGGATTTTTGGTGATGTTGTTTTCTATTCATCCTCCAAGTGTCAACATCGGATTATTGATAAGTCTGACCTTAGTGAGTGCTATCATTAGTGATCTATTTTTAATTCCACCGATGATTCGTTGGCTTGATAAAGATGAGGTGGTGGAAGGCTAATTACTAGAAAATTTTGGCAGCAAAAAAACAAAGACAGCCATTTTTCAATGGACTGTCTCCTGTTTTTGGGGTGGAATAAATTTCCACCTTGGTTTGGGATGGCCGTTTGAATCAGTTGTTTCTTACCAGGTTAATTAGAGGTTATTCCATCAGTAATTTTGGCTTGAAAATCCTCCCTGAGACATCCGACATTTGGTTATGCATCCCACAGTTTAAACAAAGTATGAAGTTGATCTCTTTATATAAAGTATAATCACGTGTGTCATTCAACTTCTATATATAATAAAGGGGTTTTCGTTTCGAGGGTAAAAAAACGCATAAGATTCACATGATAAGCTTAGTGGAATGTTAATTCGGGTTAACAATTGGTTAAAAAATAAGCACGCTTTATCCGTCCTGCGACAACGGCAGGGCATTATTTTTGCCTAACTTTGCTAAGTACTTGGACAAAATTGTATGTAAGTTTTGACCAAGGAGATTTTTGTGCTAGTCAATGCGCAAAAACCGGAGTTATGCCTAAGCATAATGAGGATTTTTGTAAAGCAGAATAGTACAAAAAGATACAGTCATAACTTATAGTTTAATTTGTACACGTACTTACTTATGGTTTTACTAAAAAGAATAATCGGAATCCCTCTTGCCATCATTATGGCCTATAGTATGTGGAATAAATTGCAGGATGGGTTGTACGGAATGGATAACCAAGGTGCCTTAGCGGCTCTGATTCTGATAATTATTTGTATGATTTTATTGGTGGTACGTCGAGTGATCACCTATTGATATTTCTAATCCTCAAAGAGTATACGATACAGTTCTTCTATCTTTCCTACAGTCTGAATTTTTATTTTATATCGTTTCGCATCCAAGCCTTTGGTGTTGTACTTTGAAATAAAAATGCGGCCGAATCCCAATCTATCTGCTTCCTGAATCCGTTGGTCCACTCGACTGACTGCCCGGATTTCTCCCGACAAGCCCACTTCTCCTGCAAAGCAAACATCACCTGGTACTGAAATATCTTGCAAGGAAGAAATCAAGGCACATAAGATAGCTAGGTCAATGGCTGGATCATCCACTCGTATTCCTCCTGCAATATTCAAAAACACGTCCATCTGCCCAAATTGAAAGCCACACCTTTTTTCCAACACCGCTAGGATCATACTTAAGCGTCGCAGATCAAATCCTGTAGCAGAACGCTGGGGTGTTCCATAAACAGCAGTACTCACCAGCGCCTGAGTTTCGATTAACATAGGTCGCATTCCCTCCATCGTAGCACTTACGGTGATTCCGCTCAGTTCTTCTTCATTCTGCGATAATAATAATTCAGAAGGATTCGAGACCTCTCGCAATCCAGTTGCCTGCATTTCATAAATTCCCATCTCATCCGTAGACCCAAAGCGATTCTTAATCGTTCGTAAGATACGATAGGTATAATTACGGTCTCCTTCAAATTGTAAAACACAATCTACGATATGTTCTAATAGTTTAGGGCCAGCAATGGCTCCATCTTTGGTAATATGACCAATAACGATTACTGGAATTCCTGTTTCTTTTGCAAAGCGCTGCAATTCTCCTGCACAATCACGTACCTGTGAGATGCTTCCTGGTGTCGAATCAAGGTGGGGAGAAGATAAAGTTTGAATAGAGTCTACAATCAGAATATCCGGCTGGAGTTGTTGCGCTTGTCCGAGAATTTTTCCTGTATTGGTTTCCGTATATATAAAACAGTTAGAGATAGCTTCTCCAATCCGATCCGCTCGCATTTTTATTTGTTCTTCACTCTCTTCTCCAGATACATATAATACTTTGGCATCAATATTTAAAGCTAATTGTAACATTAGCGTGGATTTACCAATCCCCGGTTGTCCGCCGATCAATGTAATCGAACCAGCTACGATACCTCCACCTAGCACTCGATCTAATTCACCATCTCCAGTGGACAATCGCTGCGTATTACCAGATTTTACTTCTTTGAGTGCAACGGGCTTTACAGTCGCAATACTAGTAGATACTTCTGTTTTCCAAGCACGCTTTTTTGCCTCTTGCTTAGTTTCTTTTACTAGCACTTCTTCTTGGTAAGTATTCCATTCATCACATGCCTGACACTTTCCAACCCATTTAGGAGAAGTAGCGCCACAATTCGTGCAAGCGAAGATTTTTTTGATTTTAGCCACAGATTAATGTTTTAACACTTTTTTAAAAATTTTAACACTTTTTTAAACAGCTGCAAATGTCCACAAATATCGACGTAATATCAATTTTTTTAACATAAAATGTTTTAAAATTAAAATTCCTGTCCTTCCTTTTCCGAATATTATTTTACATAATTGACATAAACACCAATAAATCAATCGTTTATGCACCGATGGACAAAATTTATTGATTAAGTCTGTTTTTTAGGCTTTAAGTCTATTTTTAAAAATTCATTTAAGAGGGGAGCGAAAAAAATATTTTTTTTTTTCGATTTGTGACTTTCTAAACGAACCTCGTCAAAATACCGAAATTGACGCAAGAGGATTGAATGAATAGAGAAACGAGCGGAGATTTTTTAAAATAAAAAAGGGCAGAACGCTGCTATAGAAATATTTTATACCTCCTTTTCGGAGGAGGTATGTAGATTGTTTTCATTTGGTTTTTTGGGGTTATACAGGGTGCGACATATTTATTTATGTTTGTACCCTGTTTTTTTTTTGCTTTAACTATTACTTATCTATTAGCGATCTGCACAACGAACACAGCGACTGCTTTCGGGCATATACATAAGACGGGCAGGCTGAATTGGGTTTTTACAGAAAGTACAATTACCGAAATCCTCATTATCCACCCGAGAGAGCGCTACTTTTAGCTTACCGAGTTTCTGACGTGTACTACGCAAACTCGCTTCCGCCACACTTTTATTGTTAATCGCATCCATACGACTTACCCGTCCAATCGAATTTTCAGGAGAGATTGGTTTTGTGAGTTCTTCCAGACTTTTAATTTTCTCTTCTGTAGAAGCAATGGTATTTGCAATTTTTGTCTTTAGTTCCTTTCTAGCAGAGGGTGTCATATTTGAAATTTATTTTTTTGTAAATTACATAAAGTGGATTTTATACAAAAAACAAGGTTTAATCCGTTACATTTTAGCGTTTCTCCGTTAAGAAAAAAAGAATCCAGTGGTGCAAAAAGCAGATTTTCATATTTTTTGTATGGTATTTGTAATGAATAGACTTTATTCTGAAATTTTTTGTAAAGAAGCCAAATAGATATTTTTGATCA
>CAZYAC010000332.1:0-5705 GCA_964645475.1 uncultured Saprospiraceae bacterium
CTGATATGTATTCATTGAATGCAATTATTTCATTGCCGTTTGCTGCCTTCAACAGTTGTTGTTGTTGCTGTTGCTGTTGTTGCTGTATGGATATCAGAAAAATTCCGCTATAGATTAAAAAATTATTTATAATAAATAATTAAAGGTCTTTGCGGTATTTATTTACCGCAAAGACCTTTTTTTTACAAAAAAATCACCCTCTCAATCTTTTTGATTTCAAATAATAAAATAATTCTCATGAGTAAGAATCCCGACAAAAATCAACTGGCTAAAGATCTGAATGAAGATATTATAGAGTTGGAAAATAAAATTTCGGCCTTTAAAAAAGGTACGATACAAGAAGAACGTTTCCGACACTATCGACTGACTCGAGGCGTTTATGGGCAACGGCAATTGGGCGTTCATATGTTCAGAACAAAAATTCCTTTTGGATTATTAACGGCTGATCAGTTAATACGTCTAGCGGATGTTTCCGAAAAATATACCAATGGTAATCTTCACCTCACCACGCGCCAAAATATCCAGATGCACTACGTCAAACTCGATGATGCGACGGCTATTTGGAAAGAGCTTGGAGAAGTAGGTGTTACCGCTCGCGAAGCTTGTGGCAATACCGTTCGGAATATCACCGCCTCGGCAAACGCCGGAATAGATCCTGACGAGCTTTTTGATGTCTCCCCTTACGTTTATGAAACCTTTCGTTATTTTTTACGCAATCCTATTTGCCAGGATATGGGCCGAAAAATTAAAATTGCTTTTTCTTCCAGCGATAAAGACAGCGCCTATACTTATTTCCACGATTTTGGTTTTGTTCCTCGTATTAAAATAGAAAACGGAAAAGAAATTCGTGGCTTTAAATTAGTGGTCGGTGGTGGTCTAGGTGCCCAATCGATTATCGCCCAAACTGCTTACGAATTTTTACCAGAAGATCAGATCATTCCGTTCATGGAAGCAGCTATCCGGGTTTTTGATCGGTATGGCGAACGAGAAAAACGGTTTAAAGCTAGGATGAAATTTTTAGTTAAAGAGCTAGGTTTAGAAGGTTTTCTAAAATTAGTAGAAGAAGAAAAAACAGCCATCGCACAAGCTTCTGTAAAAATCAATCGGGACATAATAACCGCTGCTCCTCCTGTTCCTGCTGTGGACCGTCCAGAAATAAAAATCGAGAATGCTGAAGCTTATAATTTATGGTTGACTACCAATGTTTTTGAACAAAAGCAAAAAGATTTTTATGCGGTGCAAATACGATTACCACTTGGAGATATTATGGCAGAACGCGCTCGTTTGTTTGCTGAAGTGGCGCGTAATTATGCGGCGGATGATATTCGTATCACCGTGAATCAAGGATTCGTTTTGCGTTACGTTAGAAAAAATGATCTTCCCCATTTATATCAGGCTCTGAACGATTTAGATTTAGCGAAACCCGGATTTAACAGTATGGCAAATATCACAGCCTGTCCCGGAACCGATACCTGTAACTTGGGCGTGACCAATAGTACCGGTCTAGCAACGGTGCTTGAAGAAGTAATCACCGCGGAGTATCCACAATTGATCGAAGAATCTGCGTTGGATATAAAAATTAGTGGTTGTATGAATGCCTGTGGCCAGCATATGGCCGCCAATATCGGCTTTCATGGTAGCTCTATTAAAAAGAAACCATTGGTAGTTCCTGCGATGCAAATCGTTATCGGTGGAGGGGTCGACCCAGATGGAACACCACAAATTGCAGATAAAGTAATTAAAATACCCACAAAAAAAATTCCTGATGCACTACGGATCCTTTTGAATGATTACGATGAGATTTCGGAAAATAATGAATATTTCAATCATTATTATCGTCGTCAGGGAAAAGCTTATTTCTACAGTTTGTTAAAACCATTGGCTGATATTGAGCAGTTAACAAAAGAGGAATTTTTTGATTGGGGAGATGACGCAGATTATGTGCAAGCCATTGGAGTAGGAGAGTGTGCTGGAGTTGCTTATGATGTGGTTGGGACCATTGTAAAAGATGCGGAAGAGAAAGTAGAATTAGCAGCGGCCGCATTAGCCGAAGGACTTTTTGCAGATAGTATTTATCACAGTTATACCGCTTTGGTGATTGGAGCAAAAGCCTTGTTGTTGGCGAAGGATGTAAAATGTAATACCCAGATTGGTATCCTGCGAGACTTTGACGAACATTATATTGATACCAAAGAATTTCCGCTCACGGATTCCTTTAAAGAGCTGGCTTTACGGGTGAAAAAATCAACACCCAATGAAGCATTTGCAAAAGAATATGCGACGATTGCGGCTGATTTTTTCCGACAAGTATTGGAAGTGAGAAGTACACAGTTAGTTGCTGCTGAAGGAAAAGATAAAAATATTATTGACCGATATTATAAAGCTTAAACCAGATGATTACTACGAATAAACAACCCAAAATCACCCTCGTTGGAGCTGGACCGGGTGATCCAGATTTATTAACGATCAAAGGTTTGAAAGCGCTTCAAAAAGCCGATGTGGTACTTTACGATGCCTTAGTTGGAAAAGGTGTTTTAGATTATATTCCAGAAACCGCCATTCGGGTTTATGTTGGAAAAAGAGCCAATGACCATCGTTATTCTCAAGAAGAAATCAATGAATTGATGGTGCGTTATGCCTCCTTACACGGACACGTAGTACGATTGAAAGGAGGTGATCCATTTGTCTTTGGTCGTGGTCATGAAGAAATGCGTTTTGCGACGGAACATGATATCGAAGTGTCGGTGATTCCTGGAATTTCTTCTTGTATTGCAGTTCCCGAATTACAACAAGTACCACTTACCTGTCGAGGCGTAAACGAAAGTTTTTGGGTGTTGACAGGAACAACTAAAGCGGGAGTATTATCCAAAGACATCGCAGTAGCTGCGCAGTCTTCTGCTACGGTGGTAATTTTGATGGGGCTTAAAAAAATACGAGAGATCGCAAAAGTATTTCGAAAAAATGGAAAAGGGGATTTGCCCGTGATGGTGGTACAAAGTGGTAGTACTAAAAATGAGCAGATAGCTTTGGGAACCGTCAATTCTATTGAAAATGAAATCATAAAAAAGAAAATTTCTACCCCGGCAATTATTGTGATCGGAGCAGTGGTAGGCTTACACCCAGCCTTAAATACGGAATTAGAAAAACTCATTCCCCAAAATTTATAAAATGGAAACAAAGAAAAATCCTTTATATCCGATTTTCCTAAAATTACATAATCTAAAGATGCTGATTGTTGGAGCCGGAGAAGTTGGCTACGAGAAACTATTTTTTATTTTAAAAAGTAGTCCAGAAGCAAACATCACAGTAGTAGCTCCGTGGGTTTCACCAAAATTAGAAAAATTGCTATCCAAAGCTGATTATAAGGTGACCATTATAAAAAGAGAGTTTGCCGTCACGGATATTGCAAATCATGACCTAATTGTAGCAGCGACCAATATTCGAGAACTGAATCATGAGGTACAACGTGCCGCCAAAGCTGCCGGAAAATTGATTAATGTAGCCGACACTCCAGAGCTTTGCGATTTTTATTTGGGCAGTATCGTGACCCGTGGACCATTGAAAGTAGCTATTTCTACGAATGGTCAATCTCCTACTTTTGCCAAAAGATTTCGACAAGTTTTAGAAGCTACACTCCCAGAAGATGTGGGTGACCTCCTTGATAATTTAAAAGAAATACGAGACCAATTAACGGGAGATTTTAATGCGAAAGTAAAAGCACTTAACGAAGCTACCGCCAGTTTATTAGCTGAAAAAAAACAAAATTAATACTTACATGTTGAAAGCAAAACAACAACTTCAAGAATGGAGTGTTGAGGAGTTGAACACTATTTTTAAACCCCTCAACTTTAAAAAAAGAATAGAAAAATTATATGAATATTTTCCGGAAAAAGAAGTTTTGATGACTTCTTCTTTTGGAACTAAATCCGTTTTTTTATTACACTTACTGCAAGAGATTCATCGGTCGCAGTTGATTTATTTTATTAATACGACGTATCATTTTCCAGAGACGATCGCCTATAAAAAACAACTGATCGAAAAATTTGACCTAACCGTAAAAGAAATTTTGCCCAGTGAAAAAGAAAATTTAATTACCCGAGAAGATCAATGGTGGATCGATCATCCAAGGATGTGTTGTACCGTCAATAAAATAGCACCGCTCGATCCGATCGTGGCTAAGCATAAAGTATGGATTAGTGGACTGATGGCCTACCAAACAGACTTTCGGGCCAGACTTGATATTTTTGAACAGCGAGGAGATATTATCAAATTCCAGCCACTGGTAGATATTGACGAAGGAGAATTTCTATACCATTTAGATTTTCATAAACTACCTCGTCACCCGCTGGAAAAAGAAGGATATGGCTCGGTTGGCTGCACCCATTGTACGCAGAAAGGACAAGGAAGAGCTGGGCGTTGGTCTGGAAGCGGAAATAAAGAATGTGGTTTACATCCGAACTTTTTTACTCGAAAATGAAAATTTCTAGATGAATCGTTTACCGAGTCTAGATAAAACAACCCCATAATCAGCAACATAAAGCATAGTTTCTTGTTTTATATTTAACTAATTTTGTGAAGTTCTTTAATAATGATGACTTCTTTAGAAAGATTTAAAAAATGATAAAGACAGATATATTAATCATCGGAGCAGGCCCATGTGGATTATTTACAGTTTTTGAAGCCGGACTTTTAAAACTCAAATGTCATCTGGTAGATTCTCTACCTCAGCCTGGTGGTCAACTAACGGAAATCTATCCCAAAAAGCCTATTTATGATATTCCTGGATTTCCAGAAATCCTAGCGGGTGAACTAGTGGACAATCTGATGAAGCAAATCGAACCCTTCAAACCTGGATTTACCCTAGGTGAACGGGCGGAGCAAATCGAAAAACTAGAAGACGAAAGCTTCGTATTGACTACTAGTAAAGGAACAAAAATCAACGCACCAGTGATCGCTATTGCTGGCGGTTTAGGTTGTTTCGAACCTCGAAAACCGCCTATCGAAAACTTGGCTAACTTTGAGGACAAAGGCGTAGAATATATCATCAAAGACCCTGAATTCTATCGCGACAAACGCGTCATCCTTGCGGGTGGAGGAGACTCCGCTTTAGATTGGACGATCTTCCTATCGGATGTAGCCAGTGATGTAATGTTGGTTCACCGACGGACTTCATTCCGAGGTGCGTTGGACTCCGTTGAGAAGGTGATGGAATTAGCAGAAAGTGGAAAAATAAAATTAATCACCGAAGCGCAAGCTGTTGGACTAGCCGGTAATGGTAAATTAACGGATGTTGTCATCAAACATAAAACCAAAGGAGAATTTTCTCAACCCACAGATCACTTTGTTCCACTTTTTGGTCTCTCACCTAAACTTGGACCAATCGCTGATTGGGGATTGTCCGTGGTCAAAAATGCGATCGAAGTTGATACCTTGGATTATAGCACCAACGTTCCCGGTATTTATGCCATCGGAGATATCAATACCTATGAAGGAAAACTTAAATTGATCCTTTGTGGTTTTCACGAGGCGACCATCATGGTACAGTCTGCCTTTAAACGGATCTATCCAGATAAAAAACTCAGCTTCAAATACACAACAGTGAATGGAGTAGAGGGATTTACAGATTAGTAGATTGTTGGATGTGCGGATTTTTTGATTTCTTGATATGCGGATTGGTGGATTATTTGATATGCGGATTGGTAGAT
>CAZYAC010000333.1:0-5686 GCA_964645475.1 uncultured Saprospiraceae bacterium
GGAAAAATTTGGTTTCAATGTAAACAAATAGTTAACTTTACATCATAATGTAATCATAATAGTTCTATTTTATTAATAAAAAACAATGTAAAAGAGATCAAAATAAGTAAACACGAAAGAAGGAACCTGCCTTTACCGGCAGGCAGACATTATTCATTAAATCATTCTTAATTAACCCATTATTCATTAAAAAATGAGACTCCAACAACAAGAAACTCTTTACTTTAAAAATGAAAAATCTGATAAGATCTATCAGGTAGATTTATGTGAAGTAACGGGTGGAATGTATTTGGTAAATTTCCGTTACGGTCGCCGAGGCAAACCACTTCGAGAAGGAACAAAGACAGACCAACCCATATCACTGGAAGCGGCACAAAAAATATTTGATAAACTAGTGGCGGAAAAAACAAAAAAAGGATATAGTTCCTCTGGTACTCCTGCCCCCACTCCTCCTCCCGCTCCAGTCAAAGTTGACACCAGCCTTAGTACAGAAGAACCAGAAAAAGTTGATCCTTTTGATTTTGAATTAGTTCCAGCTCGTAAGTCAGCCATTCTAAATTCGATTCAAGAAATAATTAATAAGACAGATCGTACTAGTTCTGATCGCCCCAGTTCACTTTGGGGGACTTTCAAAGACATTGTCCAAAATCCTAGTAATAAAAAATCAAACGAAAAATTCACTAGTAATCTCCCAAGATCAAAATCGGGTCGAACGATTGAACGACTAGTATGGCGGGTTGGAGAATTGCGACTTAAAGAGGCCATCCCTTTATTATTGAACATTAATCCTGCAAAAAACAATACCTTATTAAAATACAATCTAGTCTGGGCCATCGGTCGATGTGGTGATCCGGCTGGAATGTCAAAGATTGAGTTGATTCGTCGTTCCTTACCTACGAATGATTCACTATACCCAATGATCAAAGAAGCGCAAATGGCTTTGATGAGTGATACGGAACAGAAAGAATTAGCAGGGTTTATCGAAGACACGCTTCCACCCTCCGTAAAACTTATTCTGTCAAACGGTCGGGCCTTAGGAACTTTACTTTTACAGGAAGATAAAGCAGGTAAAGAGGCTCGAGCCAGTATTTCAAATCTTTATCTGATTGCTAAATTTAAGGAGTCAGTTAGAAATGCACTCTTTTATTTTGTGAATAAAACCCCTTTTACTGGCAACGGCTTTTTTAAGGCTTTCCGCCAAATTTTTAAAGCATCCGAATTTCGTGGCGATGCCGAACTATTTGGGTTAATGGCTTACCGTATTCAAAAAACACCTGGAAATTTTATTGTCAATCCCTGGAGTCGACAACGAATCAACAACCGATATGTCCGTATTGTAGATGAACTCAAAAAACCAGATGCCTCCATCGCATTTTCTGTTCAAACCAAACATTATCTCCAGCGACGTATCGCACGGATGCTTCGCAATAAAGGTAAAGTTGCTGACCCCGAATACATAAAAATGGCGGTAGGTATTTTGCAATATTATAAAGACAGCGATGAAGTCCCCTTACACAGTGAAACATTTTATTCTTATAACCGCGATGCAGATGGAAGATGGAATAGTGTAAAAAATACCTTGCACTATACCAGCACTACGGCCTACACCACATTCAATCAAATTCTTTATTCAAATAGTCCAAGGTACCAATTATCTAAAGGTCGGCAAAAACTGATTTTCCGTCCAAACACGAATAAAGATAATCCACTTCCTACGGAAAGAGAAGAAGCATATCCAGAACTTTGGGATCGTCTCCCACAAGGATTCCTTCAGTTACTGGCAACCAGTGAATCTAAATTGGTACATGAATTTGCCGTAAAAGCTGCAAAGGCTAATCACCGAAAAGTTCTTGGACTCATTAATACAGAATTTGTCATTCTCTTATTAAAAAAACCGTATGCTGAAACTTTGCGGTACGCGGTTACACTCTCTCGTTTCGTCTACCGTCCAAACAATCCAGATTTTGATTTGATAAACGCCCTACTCTACGCAGACCTTGATGAAGCCCGTAGACTAGGTATTGGATGGATGGATGAAAATCCAAATGCTTTTTTAAGCAACGAGGAATTTATGGTCACACAATTGTTTAATCCAGCAGCAGAGGTCTCAGACTGGTGCCAGCGATCTTTAAAAAACCATAATTTATCAGAAGAAAAAGCTTTAACGCTCATTGCCAGAGCCATCGCAAAAATGCTCCGTTATGACGCAACTGCTACCACCGCCGATCGAAATGCAATCTTGAATGCAGGCGAATTATTATCCCAACATTTTCAAAAACCACTATCGCAAACAAGCTTTAAAATCATCAACGAACTACTTGGACATTCCGTACCAGCAGTAGCCGTTTTTGGGGCAAAGATTCTCTTGAATCATCAGACACCTCCTGAAGAACTACCAGAGGATTTATTACTCGGCTTGATCAATGGCGACACCAACGAATTACGAGCGGTAGGTATTCAACTACTAGGCAAATTACCCGACGATAATCTCGCTACCAAACGAGATTTGATGGTAGGACTTTGTCTTTCACAACATGCTAACGTTCGTCAAGATATCCAACCAATTCTAGCGAGAATTTCAGAAAAAAATTCAGACTTTGCCACCGACATGGTTCTCCGACTGGCACCGTGGTTAATGAAAAAAGAAGTATCCGAAGGTTGTGACGAAGATCTCGTAAAACTCTTATCCGAAGATCTCAAAGATCATCTACATCATTTGGCACCAGAGCTGATGCTCGACCTTTTATATAGCGCACGAAAACCAGCTCACACAGTAGGTTATCTGGTACTAAAAAATCACGGAGATGGTGAAAAGCTGACGATGCGACAAATCGTACAGTTGGGAAGTAATGAATTGGTTGATGTTCGTAAATGGGTGATGGATTATTACAAAGAACAACCAGAACGAATCAAATACGAATTGCCAGAAGCAGTGCGATTATTAGATGCACGCTGGGAAGATAGTCGAGATTTTACAATGGAGTTTTTAAGAACTTCTCTCGAAGAAAAAGATTGGACCCCAGATGTATTGGTCAGCATTTGTGATAGTGTCAATCCGATGGTTCGACAGTTTGGTCAGGAACGAATTACCAAGTTTTTTAAAGAAGAACACGGCGAGCAATATTTACTACAATTAAGTCAACACCCAAGTGGAGATTTACAAAATTTTGCCACCAACTATCTGGATAATTTTGCGGCAGACAAACCAAAAAACATCGAGCAACTAGAACCTTATTTTACCACCGTTTTAGCGGGGGTTAATAAAGCCGGCGTTGCGAAAAAAAGGATCTTTAGTTTCTTACAGCAAGAAGGATTAAAGAATGAAGAATCAGCAACCATTGTTGCCAATGTCATCGCCAGACAGTCAGCCAGTATGGCCATCACTGATAAAGCACGTTGTTTAGAAATTATGCGTGATTTAAAAAAGGTTTACCCTAAAATTTCATTACCTGCTGTTAAGATAGAATTTAAGAATTATCCCATTGCGCAACCACAAAAAATATAAAGCTATGTTATTCAATTACAAATACAGTGGGAGCTCAGCGGTCAATAGTAGTGCTGCAAAAACAGGAATGAATTTCGCGCCCGACGCCTTACGAGAACCTACCTTTTTTCGAGGTACCCTGCGTAAAAACATTCCTTTCCGAGAAGCTATTTCTGCCTTGCATTATGTAGTCGTTTCTGACCTGAGATTTAAACCAAAAGACCGAGAAGAATACAAAGCTTGGGCCGCACAACAAGAACAGATCTACCTAGAAGAAATGGCCGCCACTAACGTAGATTTAAAAGCCCAAGTCGGTGTGCGTCGTAAAGAATTGGAAGACTTACAACAGCAGTCTAGTAAAATTATGGGGCCTTATTATAAGGCACAAAAAAAATACTTCGAATACATTTATAAACGCGACCGTGATGCCTGGTTTGTACTCGATCCTGTAATTACCGTCCACCCTGATGAAGTGTTCTTTGAATGTTTTAGTCAGGACGAATCGACTTATGGAAGGCTAGGAACTGGCTACGAGGTTTTTAAGGATGTCAATGAGTTTGCTTGCGGAACTACCAATATTGATTACTCCGATGCCTTGTATAAAGAGTTTCAGAAAATTCGAGATTATAAAACGACGGACTTCAATATTGACCCAAGTGGATTCGAAGTAAAAACGACACAGGAAGATAATTTCAAAGAAGTAAAAATAGATTTACCAGATAGTTGGGTGCGTGGTTTTTTACAAGTGAGTTCGGCCATGACACTCGATAAAGTTTCTTTCGATTTACATCCAATGGACGTTTATAATTTCTGTTTTATTTTAAAAAGATTTAAAGAAAAAAAAGGTCCTCGCTCCATTCGTTTCGTACTAAAACCAGGACAACCTGTCAAGGCCATTTTTGAACCTTGGAATTACGAAGTGGTTTGTAGTCGTAGTCCTTATCATGGCACTTCTGAAAAAGAAATTCGTATCTGGGGACGCCGTCGATTATTAATTCTAGAACGACTCATTCCAGTAACCAAAAAATTCACCGTCAATTTATTAGGTACCGGACTTCCTTCTTTTTTTATCGCCGATATGGGAGATATGAATTTCACACTGGGACTTTCTGGATGGACCAAAAACGACTGGTCACGAGCGGGTAATTTTGACTTACTAGCACCACGAGCGGAGATAGATTTATTTACCAAAGCGAAAGTATTTGAAGCACTTAAAGAAACTTGGTTTGCCACCGCAGATGAGCTGGCTCAAAAATTAAAAATGGATAGAGCTGTCATTACGGGAGCCCTATCTGCTTACACACAAGCAGGACGCGTGATGTTCGATCTGAATCGAGGCGTTTATCGTGTTCGAGAACTAAGTCGGGAACCACTTCCATTTGATCAGCTACGCTTTGCCAACGAACGCGAGCAAGAAGCCCGTACTTTCGTCAACGATAAAAACGTAAAATCCACGCTTACGCTTGTGGAAGATAATCATAAAAAAATAACCGGTCGGGTTACCGATCAGGGCAAGAATCATGATACCGAGTTACTCATTAATGCCGACCAGCGACTGGTGAAAGCCAGTTGCACCTGTCGGTTTTTTCAAAAGAATAAATTATTCCAGGGTCCGTGCAAACATATCCTGGCGACTAGAATACACGCCAATCAAAAGTGATTGACGGAGCCTTTAGAAATAAGTTAGCAATAGCTTATTCCTGACAGAAAGGCACAGAAAAACTTGCATTCCGGCTGGCGTTTCGCCAGTCACGCTAACAACTTTTGCATACGTCACCGACTGACTCTTTATATTGCATTACATGTAAGGTAATGCACATTGCGGTTTGACTTCCTTGAAGTCAATATGCACTACCTTACAGTAATGCTTTGAGTTGAGCCATTCGGTTGAAAGCATCTACGAAGTTTTTCTCTTCTGGCCGATTGGGCCCGTTGGCTTGTTAGCTGGTTGGCTTCCATCTATCGCAATAACGCGTTAGAAGGAAGCCAACTGGCTAACCAGCTAACTAGCCAACCAGCCTATTAATCAAAACCCAAAGATTTTGCCACCCGGCTGGTGTTTCGCCAGTCTTGCGTACAACTTTTGCATACGTCACCGGCCGACTCTTTATATTGCATTACATACACTAGTGTACCCATTGCGGTATGACTTCCGAGAAGTCAATAGATACACTAGTGTAGTAATGCTTTGAGTTGAGCCGT
>CAZYAC010000334.1:0-2165 GCA_964645475.1 uncultured Saprospiraceae bacterium
TTCTCCATTAAAAAGCTCGTCATCTTATTATATAAGTGTAACCGCGCATTGTCCCCAAAAATTCCATGATTTCGATTTGGATAAAAATAAGTATCAAATTGTTTATTAGCTTTGATGAGGGCGTTTGCCATTTCAGCGCTATTTTGAAAGTGGACATTATCATCGGCATTACCATGTACCAGGAGGTAATTTCCTTTGAGTTGGTCGGCAAAATAGACGGGAGAATTTTCTTTATAACCATCCGGATTTTCGTCATCGGTTCGCATATAACGTTCTGTATAAATCGTATCGTACCATTTCCAGTTGGTAACAGGTGCCACAGCAATCGCCGCTTTAAACACGTCATTTCCTTTCAATATTGCCAGTGAAGACATATAACCACCGTAGCTCCATCCGAAGATTCCAATTCTATCTCCGTCTACATAAGGTTGTGTTGCTAGGTATTTGGCCGCCGCAATCTGATCTTCCGTTTCGTATTTACCAAGTTGTTGGTAGGTCATTTTTTTGAATTTTTCTCCACGAGCACCCGTACCTCGATTGTCTACACTCACGACGATATATCCTTTTTGCGCTAGCATCTGAAACCACCAATAATTATTATACCCATAACTATTCTTGACCGTTTGGCTACCCGGCCCTCCGTAGACATACATCAAAACAGGGTATTTTTTGTTAGGATCAAAATTGGGAGGTCTGACGGTCCAAGCATTTAGTTCATCGCCTGCTCCATTTTTAATTTTAGAGAAATTGACCTTTTGTGTACCAAAAGTTTTCTGGACGCTAACCAATTTTTTATTATCCTCAATTACGCGAATTTCTTTACCCGAACGATCATACACCGTAAAAGTCGGAGGCGTATTCACGGTAGAAAAGGTATTAACAAAGTAATCAAAGGTGCTAGAAAATTGTGCAGAATTGGTTCCAGCAGTTGGCGTTAGGTTTTTCTTGTTTTTCCCATCCATATCCACACTATATACTTGACGCTCCAGTGGAGATTGCTCAGCAGACTGGAAGTAAACCATTTTATTCACTTCGTCTACTCCGTACAATCTGGTAACATCAAAATTTCCATTCGTTATTTGACTAACCATTTTACCATTCATATCATAAAGGTAGATATGATTGAAACCACTTTTTTCACTCGTCCAGACAAAATGATTTTTATCTTTTAAAAATTTTAAATCATCCGTAATATCAATATAATATTCATTGGTTTCTTCCAGTAAGGTTTTAGTCGTACCTGTCCTAGAATCCGCTAATAATAATTTTAAATTATTCTGATGACGATTCATTTTAAAAACGACTAAGCCATGATTATCATGCGTCCATTTTATTCTCGGAACATATTTATCATCCATCTCCCCTAGATCCATCTTTAGGGTTTTACCCGTATTAAAATTAAAAACATGCACACTGACCACAGCATTCTTCTCCCCTACTTTTGGATACTTAAATTTTCGGTATTCTGGATAAGCATCATCATTGTGAATCGTCATAATAAATTCTCTAACTTCCGTCTCATCAAAACGTATAAAAGCCAATTGATCTCCATTCGGCGACCAAGCAAAAGCATGAGTCTTTCCAAATTCTTCTTCATACACCCAGTCGGCCATTCCGTTGATGATTTCATTCTCTTTACCATCGTAGGTAATCTGTCTGGTTTCTTGGCTGACTAAATCTTTTGAAAATAGGTTATTGTCCCGAACAAACGCAACCTTTCTTTGGTCCGGCGAAAAAGTAGCCAAACTCATCTTTTCGTCTCGTCCCAATGCGGATAAATTCTTTGTCTTACGATCCAATACATAAAAATGTCCTTTGGTAGAATGTCTATAAATTGACTCCAGATCACTTGCCAATAACATTTTATCTTCATTACTACTAAAAGAGTAACTACGAAATGTTTTGTCGAAATTACCTGCGGCGGACAGGGTGGTCGCGTCCAGTAATACTTCTGTTTGAGTTCCGGTCAATAGATCGTACTGTATCACTTTATCTTCCTCTTTTCTGGTATAATGTCTTCCGTCTTTTTGAAAATTAAAACCAGGAACAGAACGCGCATAAAAAGAATAGTCTTTCCAAATATCTTCTACCGTAATGGGTTTAGTTTGTGCTGAAACAAAAAATGCAGGCAAACAAAGTAAAAAGAGAATTGAGTATTTCATTTT
>CAZYAC010000334.1:2265-3872 GCA_964645475.1 uncultured Saprospiraceae bacterium
AAAATTTTATTTTTCTAAGATCTCATTTAGTGTTTCTTGAATTCTTTTTCTTTTTTCTCGACGGTTAATGACTCGGGCTGGAGCTACACGTACAGAACAATCACTAATAGGACAACGTTCACAAGTGATATTAACCGTTTGACTTACAATCGAGGGATCATCTACAAAGCGAATAGCTTCTCGAGTCTCGTCATCCAAAAACAAACCGATCGTTACACTAGAATTTCGCTTACCGTCTCCATATCCTGGTCGGGCAAAAGTCAAAGAAAAATATTCATCCTTTGTACCATAATAGGTACTCCGTTGCGCCCCAACAATCGTCCCGACATATTTGCCACGTTTCTGCATTTCCTTTAGGTCATTCAATAACGCCACCGAAAGCCAACGTCGACAATAATGCTCCGACTGATTATTGCTATGAGGATGGTGACTATTATTTAGATGTAATTCTTTATCAATTTGAAAATCATTTTTTGCCGGATCATGTATTACTCTAATAAAGAAGAATTTTTTCAACCCCAGATATTTGGGCAATACATTCGTTAATCGAGCCAGCATAATTTCGGGAGAGACATTGTACTTACTACGTAAATCTAAAAACGCTTCCCCGTTCCAAGTTTCGCGATCAAAAAATGCTTTAAGATCTCTGGTAATAGATTTTTTATTGATCAAAATAGCGGACGCAAAATAAACGGCCTTAAAATGATTGAGCACCTGATCAAAAGAGGTAACCTTCACGAGCGAAGAAGTTACCGCTCTTTCGGTTATTTTTAGATGTTGGAAAGCCAGTTCTTTGGCATACTGAAAAGTTCGTTCGGTATCTGTAATATTTTTATTCAACAATAATTTTTTAGACTTAGGAATAAAAACGGAACGAAATCCGCTTAATTCTGGATAATCATCCAAGCCATTTTCTATCATCCGATATTTAAACACTTTTTTTAGCGTTTGCTCTAATAATTCGACGGAAATCGCTTCATTTTGTGGAAAATCATGCGTTTTGACAAATTCAGCCGCCGCTTCTTCTATTCCTTCAAAATAATTAAAGTGCAATTCTTGATAGGCTCGTACCGCAGCTTGATAAAAATTAGCCTCTCCTACTGCATGATTACGTGATAATTCCACTAGGGTAGATATAAAAGCGCCGATTTTTGCTGGAGCGGTAGCAATAATTTCCACGACTTTCATCAGCTCAATGCCGAACAAATCAAGGGGCAATTCACTCAAAAAATTAGATTGCAATAATTCGCCGATTGGAATTAGATTTCCTTGTAGATCAGAAGAAACAAGGACATCTATATCTTCCCCCAACGCATCCGCCAACAATTTGATTTTATCTTTCTTAGGATATTTTTTTGCTCGTTCAATCTCATTAAGGTAAGAAACAGACATACCTGTTTGCTCTTTCAACTCTTTGAAAGTGATATTTTTTTGCTGACGCAACTGCCGGACCTTCAGGCCCAAAATTATTCGTTGATTCTGAGATTTTGCTATCATCTTGCCCAAAAATACGATGATATTAGCAATTGTTTATGATCCGAGCCTAATTAATAGACTTTTTTATTCGTTCGCGCTATATTCTGTGAGAAGGATTACTTTTGTATTAT
>CAZYAC010000334.1:3972-5585 GCA_964645475.1 uncultured Saprospiraceae bacterium
GAACTATATCAACAGCGAACGGAGGATTTTAAAGCCCGCGCTGTCGCCTTACAGAAACGGTACGAAAAATTTGGTTTTGTAAGGTTAGCTAGCTTTATCCTTGGAATTGCCCTCCTGATCTATGCCTACTCGACTAATCCACTAGTCGGAATCATCCTTACCTTTATTTTTCTAGCAGCCTTTTATCGGTTGGTTTTGTGGCATCAGAAGCTATTGCACGAAAAACAGATTGAAGAAGCACTTGCCTTGATTAATCAGCAAGAATTGGCATTTATGCAGGATGATTTTCAGTCTTTTGCCGATGGTAAAGAATTTATGGATCCTGCTCATCCCAACAGTATTGATCTAGATATCTTTGGCCCCTATTCATTTTTCCAGTACGCCAATCGTACTACCACTACCATGGGAAAAAAACGCCTAGCAGAATATCTGACCACCGTAGAAGATGTCCGTGAGATTCGTGATCGACAAGAAGCGATAACAGAACTACAAGATCAACTAGAATGGCGACAAAGATTTCGTGCCCACGGAATGAGCACAGAGGACGCACCAGAACATTTAGAACAGTTGAAAATATGGCTAGGAGAATCAGATTTTATCCAATCTAATTCCATGTATAAAGCTGCGTTAATTATCGCTCCAATCCTAGCTTTTATTGGTTTATTTGTTTGGATTTATTACTGGCCTTGGTATTTTGCGATTGTATTTTTCTTGCCTGTCTTTTATATGTTAAGAACAACCTTAGATCAGGTTAATCAAACCCATGTACAAACAACTCATGCGGGAAAAACCTTGGCTTATTACGCCTATTTAATTGAGCATTTAGAAGACAAACACTTTCAATCTGACAAATTACAATCTTTGAGTTCTGCCTTGGATACTGACGCTAAAAAAGCTTCGGTACGATTAAAGCGGTTGTCTTATATTATTCATCAGTTGAATTTGCGTTACAACGTTTTCGCCATCATTCTCAATATTTTCACTCTCTGGGATTTGCAGTGGGTACTTCGACTGGAAGCATGGAAATCTGAACAACGAGACGATCTTCCACAATGGTTTTCCGCGCTGGCAGAATTAGAAGCGCTCCTCAGTTTTGCAACCGTATATTACAATCGTCCCAGTTGGGTTTTCCCAAGTATAACCACAGAACCGGTACTAAACGCTGCTGGTTTAGGGCATCCGCTTATCTCTCCAAAAGAACGAGTGGCCAACGATATTCAAATTCCGACAAAAGGACATATCAAATTGGTAACAGGTAGTAATATGGCAGGAAAAAGTACCTTTTTACGAACCGTTGGTTTAAACATCGTGCTGGCCATGGCAGGTGCGCCCGTTTGCGCTGAAAAACTAGACTTACCTATTCTAGAAACCTACAGCAGTATGCGCACGCAAGATGCCTTACATGAAAGTACTTCTTCTTTTTATGCGGAGCTTAAACGTTTGAAAATCATTATCGAAGCCGTAGAAGAAAAAGAAAATGTATTTTTCCTGATGGATGAAATTCTAAAAGGGACTAACTCCAACGATCGACATACGGGATCAAAAGCATTAATCACACAATTAATAAAATCAAAAGGTTCAGGAATTATTGCCACCCATGATTTAGAATTAGG
>CAZYAC010000335.1:0-5554 GCA_964645475.1 uncultured Saprospiraceae bacterium
GGCGCTTATCAGTTCAATTCTCCAATTGAACAATAATAATAGATGTCTATCCTAAAAAAGAGAATTGACAGTTTTCGTTTTGCATTCAAAGGGCTTGCGGATTTATTTATTTCTCAACCAAATGCCCGTATTCACGCACTAGCCACCATCATAGCGCTCCTCTTAGGTGGCGTGTTAGGACTTTCTAAAATAGAATGGTGTCTAATAGTACTCTGCATTTTTGCCGTATTAGCCGCTGAAGCATTTAACACGGCTTTGGAATATCTCACAGACTTAGTTTCCCCCGAATATCACTTGTTAGCAGGAAAAACCAAAGACGTCGCCGCAGCTGGTGTACTATTAACGGCTTTTGGTGCGTTCATCATTGGCACAATAATTTATCTTCCAAAGGTGCTAACTTATTTGAATTTTAATTAAAATAAGTACATGGACAAAGTAACCTATTAAGTTGTGACAAACTATTTTTTGTCCAAGTACTTAGTTGTTTTAAACTCCCAAATCACTTACGAATTGATAAAGCAATTGGCCTTGATCTATCTTAATCCTGCAAATAATAATTGATGAACATCCGATTCCTTTTTTCTTTCTTTTTATTGTTTATAATAAGCAATGCTAATCTTTTTGCCCAAGAACAACTTGGCTTAAGATTAGATAACTTTAGTGGAGTCAACGGTGTCGTCTTAAATCCTGCAGCCAATCTTACTTCTCCTTTTCGATTTGATATTAATCTCGCCAGTGCAGGATTTTTCATTGATAATACTTATGGTCACATCAGAAAGACGCACCTCTTTCATTTTATAAAAAATAGTCAAGATCCAAACAACCTAATCAATGCCGTTTACTCATCTAACGATGTTGCGAGAGAGGATTCGTGGTTACTTTTTGATTATTTTGATAATGACAAACTAAAATATGCATCGGCCTCCATGCATTTATTGGGACCATCTTTTAGTATTAAACTTAACAATGGTTATTCTTTTAGTTTTATTTCTGCACTGCGAGGAGCAGGTTCTACACATCATTTACCCGCTAATGCTGCTTTTTATCATATTGACAGGACGCCCTTTGGCGAAGCTATCGATATTGCTCCTATAAACGCTGCGGGAATGGTTTGGAGTGAATTCGGGATAAACTTCGCCCCTGCTTTTTATACATACAACGGTAAGTTGAGTTTTGGGATTACCGCCAAGTATCTTACGGGTTATGAAGGTGCCTTCGTAGAGACGCCTCGCAATTTACAGATAACCCAGTTTCCTGGTGATAGTTTATTATTAGAAAACGGTCTGATTAATTTTGGTTTTACAGATTCGAACACCAATACAGATTTTGATCCGGCAATTCGTAATAATGGTCAAGGCTTTAGTTTTGACGTTGGTGCGGTTATGACTATTGAAGGAGATCAAGAAAGTTATATATGGCGATTGGGAGTCAGTATTCTTGATATTGGTAAAATAAATTTCTCCAAAAACGCACAGTTACACCAAGTCGAACAACCAAATGACCTAACATTAGGTATTTTACCACTTGATAATTACAACGGTTTTGCAGATTTTTCTGACTATTCAAATCTTTTTAGTGCTAACACCCTTGGAGATTCGCTTGCTTCTAGAACAGGCAATAGTTTTTCTATAGGGCTTCCTAGTGCTCTTAGCCTCCAAGCAGACTATCAGTTTTATCCTAATTTTTTTGTTAATACCACCTGGGTACAAAGACTAAAATTCAACGCACAGACGATTGGTCGAGATAATATTTTTGCTATTACTCCTCGCTATAGTTCAAGATGGATTTCCGCTTCACTTTCCTTGCTTCTACGCAATTATCAACAAGTAAGAACTGGGTTTTCAATTCGCCTAGCTTGGTTGGTAATTGGATCGGATAACTTGGGTAGTTGGATTGGAAAATCTACCTTCACTGGAACAGATATTTTCTTAGGTTTAAAGGTAAATCCTTTTCGAACTGGTCCCTGGAACTCCTCCGGTGGAGGAGGCAAAGGAGTAAAGTGTTATGATTTTTAACTTTCTTATAATCTCTCATCTGTTTTTTTCCCTATTCTTGGAATAATCCTTGCTTTAATATTTCATGGAAACTTTTGAACGCACGGCTATTACAAGGTTTCTGACCTGCATACTATGAAAATCTACCTATACAACCCATTTTATGGCAATTTCGATGTCACAATTTCGAAAGAAATCGACAGTAAATAACTTGCTAATTAGGTAATTTATGATTCATAAGCAACGCAATATGTATTCACTAATAAAAAGTATGACCAGATTATTTTTACTATTAGCGATTTCTATCATTCTTCCCTTCTCGGGAATAATGGCACACGGATATGGGATTACTCCTAAGGATGGTGATCCAGTCCTTGAAAGTAAAAAATCCGTTAACGAAGTTCCGATGCGTCTGACGCGGAAATTCAAACGAGACGCAGCTCGACTAGCCTTACGACTCGAAGCGAGCAAAGAAGATTTGAGGTACCAAAATATTATTATTCCAAAGTCGAACGTGGAAAACATCTATGAAATCCTGACCAATATCTATGTAAAAAATGAAACTGCCCAGTCTATTTCTAAGTGTAACGTTCATACTTTCCCAAACCCTTCTATTGATCATCTCGTAATTATTTTCGATCGAGAAATTGAATGGGCCGAGCCGTTGCTGGATGGTATTAGCGAAACGGATAGCGATGAATTCAACGCTTTATTGGAAGAATATGACCTAATCATTGATAAACATGTTCAGTGGGATGACGAAAACGACGCTATTACTTTACGCTCTCGAGAGCCGTTAAATATGTCAGCCCTCGCCAACGAATTTTATAATATTGAAGGGGTAAAATCCATCGATTTAGGAATTCCAAAAATTGGTGGAAATGATATCAATATTCAAAGAATTGACGAAGGCTGGGAAGTTCAATATATCCTGCGTTTTGGTTCTTATATCAGTGGAAAAGGAAAAGTACATATTTGGACTTATAATGCCATGGACGATGGTAATGTCCATTTTGTAAACGAAAGTGGTGATCCAGTTCCAGAATGGATGCGTTGTCAATTCAGACCCGTTCCACTCGCACAATCCAATATTTTTAATGGATAAATAACCTAAGAAAAAAATAAAAAAGCGTTTGTAATCTAAGATGGATTACAAACGCTTTTTCATTTTAAGTATCTGTCCTAATTATTTACTTAGAATTATTTAACTTACCGAAAATTCAAAATTTTATACTTGGAACACTATAAAGACAGCTACCAATATCAGGGCCTACGAAAAAAATTAGTCAAAGAACTAAAGCAAAAAGGAATCAAGAGTACCGCAGTCCTACAAGCTTTTGAAAAGATCCCACGTCACTTCTTTTTTGAGAAAGCTTTTGCAGAATGGGCCTATCAAGACAAGGCTTTTCCAATTGGTAAAGGGCAAACGATCTCACAGCCGTTTACGGTTGCTTTTCAGACCGAATTATTGGACATAAAAAAACGAGAATCTGTGATGGAAATTGGGACTGGATCAGGATTTCAAGCAGCAGTACTAGCTACGTTAGGTGCCCGAGTATACACGATTGAACGTCACGAAGCTTTACATATCACCGCTAAACAACGCCTCAAAAAAATGGGTTATGCAGGGATTCGCTTTTACTTTAAAGATGGTTATAAGGGTTTACCTGAATTTGCCCCATTTGATAAAATATTGGTAACCGCCGCCGCCTCAGAAGTCCCAAAAGCACTTAAAAACCAATTAAAAACGGGTGGAAAACTGGTCATTCCAGTCGGAGATGAGCAAGGACAAAAAATGCTGTTGATCACTCGATTGGACCAACAGCATTTTGAGGAAAAAGAACTAGGAAGTTTTAAATTTGTTCCTTTTCTTAAGGGAATCTCTCGTAAGTAAATAGTATTAATTGATCTTTCTTCCTTTAGCCGTTCTGCTTTTTATAGAGGTCTTTCTGACCTTTTTCAAATCAACCATGAGCGCAGCGTACGCACTAGAAGAAGGGGTATAAAAGGGTTTGCCATCATAAGTGATCTTACCCCGATTTCGTTTCCATTCAGAAGCTAAGAGTATGTAACGATTTCCTGCCTTGGGGTTTGGTCCAAACATCAGAAAACGGTCATCACTAGTCTCAAAACTAACGGCAAAACGCCTTTCTTTAGGCATAAAAACAAGTATACCAGGTGTTTTTTTACGAATTACTATTTCTTCAACCTTTCGTCCATCTACCATTTTTATTTCTCCTCCCTCAATCCGGGAATTTCCCGTAGAAGCCTCCCTGCGTAAGATAACATCATCGGAAAGATAAAATTGTACCTGTTTTAGCTCATCTTCGGTCCAATTATTGCTATCATATAATTGCTGAGTAAACGGAGAAAGCCGAGGACTACAGCCAGCCACGACAAATAAACTACCAAGAAGAAAAATTATATACTGTATTTGTTTCATAACTTATAATGGGTTTTGAAATAAAAAATTTGTTATTATTTAGGATAATAACGAAATATAAACGTCTTTTCACTTCCACGCACCACTCTTTAACTATACCTTAACGACCATATTGGTTTGTTAAGTTTCGTGGAAATTACACAGAATCACCAAATTAATTCACCATGATGAGAAAACACTTTATGCTATCAAAGGTATTATTAAAATCTATTTTTTCCACCCTTTCATTCATTATTGTAACTGCTTCCTCAAATGCAGAAGTTACCTATGCTTTACCGCTTTCGGGATCCGAATTACAAATCGGAAATATGCTCGAATGGTCTACTTCTTTAGAGTTAAATAGTGAAAGATTTGTTGTGCAACGATCTTTGGATGGAATCAGTTACGAGGATATTGGTCGAGTAGATGCAGCCGGTCTATCCAATGAAGAAAAGCCATATCATTTTATGGATATTGGAATCAATGATCGAAAAGCTTATTATCGACTGAAACAAATTGATGATGACGGAACGGCTAGTTATTCACAAACTGCGCTCGTACATAAAGAAATGGAAAATAGATTTATGGTCATGTCAATGAGCAGTCCGGAAACGGTCAAAAGGTTTGAAGTCGCCATTGATTTTGCGGAAGAAGGCGTTATTGAATATCAACTTTGTTCGCTGAGTGGTGATAAAATTAAAGAAGTAGAACAATCTGTTAGCCCCGGCTTAAATAGCTTATTTTTTGATTTAGAAAATGAGCACGAAGGTATTTATAAAATACGCATCAAAATGGGCGACGAAGAAGAGTCTCTAATAATTAGAAAAGTTTTGGACGAACTAAAAAGCAAACCAAATGTTGCTAGTAAAAATGGTGAGATAGGCGGATAATCCCCCGTCTATTTTTCAGCCATTAAAGCTCCGGGAATTAAAACTCTCTGGGACTTTTTTTAGAAATGGAAAAAGAATGAGACTGTTCAATAAACTGTATCATAATAAATTTTAAACTTCAAAAACAATTTCAACCTTAATCGCAATACCTAAGAATGAGGGAAGATTTTCGCTTTTAATTAGACTTTATTCTGAAATTTTTTGTAAAGAAGGAAAATTGAAGTTGTTTTTGAGGTTGACATTGAATT
>CAZYAC010000336.1:0-1678 GCA_964645475.1 uncultured Saprospiraceae bacterium
TCTGTTAAAAACAGTTTGTGAACAAAATTGATAGTGGGGTCATCATCCACCAATAGTACGGATTTAAATTTTTTCATTGGAGTTAAGTTTAAGCGTATTTATTTATGTACATGTCAAAATAATAGCCTAAAATAATGCCAATATCATATGATAGGAATAAAAATATCTTCTAAAGATTGAAAATCAGGAAGTAGATGGTTCTAAGACAGCTAAAAATCGTTAAAATATCGACGTGCTCGTCTACCTACATTATCTGGAACCGTGCGGGAATCCAGATTAGTTCCTTGAATAGACCCACTTCCGTCATCCCTGTATAACTCGACTTCCCATTGTGGATTAAAAAGTTCTCCTCGCGCTGTGGAATGTAGCAATTGATATTGTCCTACTGCGAGGGTAGGATTGTAAAATAAAAACCTAACATTTTGTTGTCCTGTAGTAGGGAATTGGTTGTAGGACCATATTTCGTAAGGCGGTGCTGAAGGCTCATCTTCCACTGTAGTGATATCATCCGGACGGCCATATTTTAAAAATAGGTAGCCACGATCACTTTCAAAGCCAGCACCTAATCCAGAATGAAATTCTTTGTCAACTGCTCGCGCTACTTCCATATATGCTTCATATACAACCTTAGGATTTTTTTCATTTTCTTGGGACCAATAAGCGAATAGATACTCCTTTTGCTGGGCGGATGTTCCTTTACGGATTAGTTCGTTGACATAAGGCGTTTGGCTATTGTCCAAAATCGGTATGATTGCTTTTAAACTATAATATACTTCCTGAGAATCAATTTTTTCCACAAACTTACCTTCCAAGTTTACTGGATCTCTTAAGATAATCTGGGAAATGTTTGGATTACTTCGCTGAAATAAAACAGATTTAGCAGTCAGTACTTCTTTTTCTTTATTTTGAATTTCGAGGACAAGTCGATAATTCCCAGAGGGTAAATCTTTGATTTTCGTTTGCATCAATATTGGAAGAATGGGGGTTGGTTTACGGCGAATGGTCCGCTGTAACATGGTTCTTTTTCTACCATTTGTATAGATCAACTCAACTCTATAATGAAGCGCAAAATCTTCCCCAATGTATTTATCCGTATCATAGGCTTCTGCGTAAAAAAAGAGTTTTTCGGATTCTTTAGTATAAAATTGGTATGGTAAGGTTTCTAAAAGGTATCCTCCTTTTGTAAGTACTCCACCCGTCGTATCTCGTTGCATACTAGCAATCAATTGAATATCTGATATATTCAAACTATCAATTGGAAAATTAACAGATACCTTTTCTTTGACTATCACAGGTGGCATTGATTGATGAATATCTTTCACCTGGACTTCCAACTCGTATACACCTTTATCAATCGCAAAACGTTTTAGGTCTACGAAATTAACGGGAAGAATTGTCTTAGGACTATTGAGAATATATTTTTCAAAATTGACAATATGCGTATCCTGTCGTAAAAGCATCAACACCTCTACAGCAGCCTGCTTCTGAATGGAATCAGCGGAGGTAGCAGCAAATTCGACACTACTGCCAAGAACAAACAAGTGGACTTCCAAGTAGTTTTGATCAGGACTTTGAAAAGTAAGTGGGGTAATACTGAGGTTCTGAGCATTGAGAGAAACGGAAAAAAATAAAGTCAGTATCAGATAAAAATTCTTCATAATTTAAGATTTTTTAGTAG
>CAZYAC010000336.1:1778-5545 GCA_964645475.1 uncultured Saprospiraceae bacterium
TTTATCAGATTCAATCTGAAAAGGAATCTTTCCATTCTTGTGCGAAGGATCAGTCCTTTTTCCTCTAGAGATTCAATTAGATAAGGATGTTCAGGATCACTAAGAGTAATGATGGTATCTCCTTTCATTCGGTAAGAAAAATTTCTTTCTTCTACAGATAAATTAAAATTAGTGGTAAGTTTTTCGTCTTCTGTAAAAGTAAAGTAAATTCCTTCCAAGGCGTCGGTCTTTTTACCATTTCGCACGGCATCCGACACTTCCCAAGTTCCAATCAGCATTTCCAAGGGCAAGGTACTTTTAGGTGGGACTGGAGTCGGAGGCGGTTTGGGTTCGTTCGTACAACTGCCTAAAATCAATAGGAGGAGAGACAGTAACAAAATTGTTTTCTTCAATACAATCATTAGACTTTATTCAAAATAAGGTTATACTTTCATGTTAAGGAAGTTTCCAAAATGTCCAAATTGCCTATGATCTGATAAGAGGATCTTTTTCTTGGCGGCTTGTAGAATAATTGACCTACTTCCTAAGTAGCAGCAAAGTTAAAAATTTATATAAACATTGCTCAGCTATTAGTCGGTGGTACCTGGTTCCAATTCCAGAACGGTAATTTCAGGTAAGATTCCTACCCTACCTGGATATCCTAAAAAACCAAATCCGCGATTGACATAAAGGTATTGATTCGCTTGCTGATACAAACCGGCCCAATATTTATAAAAATACTGGACAGGACTCCATTTCCAACTGAAGCATTCCAAGCCAAACTGTCCTCCATGTGTATGACCGCTTAGCGTCAATTCAATCTCAGGATAATCTGTTAATATCTCATACGACCAATGACTAGGATCATGAGAAAGACAGACTCTTAAATCCGCTCCTTGTGTACCAGTACTAGCGGTCTTGAGGTCTCCGTATCTTGAAAAACGTCGATTAGCAGAAAAGTTTTCTACTCCTATAATCGCTACTTTGGCTCCGTCAATATCAATAATTTCATTTTCATTATTTAATAATTTCCACCCCAAAGCGACGTGGGCAGCTTCCAAAGCGTCTCGATTTTCTGCTTTAGCTGCAGCGCTGGGCCAACGCGCATAATCACCATAATCGTGATTTCCCATAATAGAATAAACGCCATATCTGGCTTTTATTTTTGAAAAAATGGGTACAAACGGCTTTATTTCTCGAGCCACAGTATTGACCAAATCTCCCGTAAAAAAAAATAAATCTGGTGATTCTGCCATTATTTTTTCAACTCCCGTCAGAACAGGCTCAATAGCATTAAAGCTTCCGGCATGTATATCAGAAATCTGAACGATTTTAAGTCCTTTTAATTGTGGAGGCAAATTGGGAATTTTTACTTTTTCCCGAAAGATTCGGTAGCGATATTTATTCCTCAACATTCCGTAAAAGAGTACGATAACTGGGACTCCTGCCAAGATCAGAGGTACTATGATACTTGCTAAGGGGCGAGTCCCTGTCATGATTTGGTATTCAGTGAAGTATCCAGTTAACCCTATTAGAAAACGAACTAAATCACCTAGGATAAGGCCTGCCGCTAGTAAAATTTTTCCTAAATAAAGAATTATAGCAAAACTACCAGCGGTGCGCCACCTCGGTGAAAGCGACTTTCCCTTTTGAGCAATTTGACTGGTAATGCCTAACGAGAAAACTATCAGTAAGGGAATCAACCAGTAAATAATCATAAAACTAGTTGCACCAACTACATTACTGGCAGCGAATAAATCCAATAATGCTCGAAATATGTAAAAATCCAACAAAAAAACGATAGCGATCAACAACAGTAACTGCATATTTTCATCCTTTAATAGACTTTAGTTCCTTGACAGAATAGGAGGAACTAATGATAATTAATTATTCAAACTTTAGACTATTCTAAATAATTTGTTAGTATTTTCGCAAAGCAATACGAAGAAATATAAAGTTCCCGTATCTGCATTCAAACAAAAACCCACACATTAAAGCCACAAACACAACTTTTGTTTAACCATGAGGTTTTATCTATTCATTTTCTTCCTTTATCTAGTCTCGTTATTTATAACGTGTAAAAGTACCGCTCAGTTTTCGACAAATTATCATCAACAAACCTTTTCGGCAGCGGATACCCTCCGAGGTAAGCTCTCACCTGAAAGAACTTGTTACGACGTTCGCTTTTATGATCTTAAAGTAGATGTTTATCCAGGTACTAAAACGATTAATGGTGAGGTGGATATTGTTTTTACCGCCACCCAGGATTTTGAACGACTACAAATTGATCTATACGAAAATCTACAAATTGATAGTATTATTTATAAAGATAATTCGGTCCTATTCCAACGTCAATACAACGCTGTTTTTATCGATTTACCGATGATCAAAAAGGGAGCAACAGGTCAGCTAACTGTTTATTACCAAGGTGCTCCAGTGATTTCTAGAAATCCCCCTTGGACAGGCGGTTTTATTTGGACAAAAGACGCACAGGGTACCGATTGGGTGACGGTCGCCTGCGAAGGTGACGGAGCCAGTATTTGGTGGCCAAATAAAGATCATCTTTCCGATGAGCCAGATAGTATGATGATTCGCGTAACAGTCCCAGAGGAGCTTTTTTGCGTAGCCAACGGAAATCTGATTGCTACTTATCCCATAGAAAACAATCGGCGTCGGTTTGACTGGAAGGTTTCCTATCCTATCAATAATTATAATGTGACCGTAAATATTGGAGATTATGTTCATTTTTCGGAGACTTACACAGCCGAAGATCAAACCACCATGCCGCTGGACTATTATGTGCTTTCTTATAATTTAGAAAGAGCAAAAAATCACTTTCAGCAGGTGGATGGTGTTTTAAAATGTTTTGAAATTCTAATGGACAAATATCCTTTCTGGGAAGATGGTTATGGTCTGGTCGAAACACCTTATTTAGGCATGGAACATCAAGGGGCGATTGCTTATGGTAATAGATATATGCGGGGCTACCGAGGAGGAATGATTCCGGCAGATATGGACTGGGATTATATCATAGTACACGAAACGGGACACGAGTATTTTGGCAATAGCATAAGTTGTAAGGACCACGCTGAAATGTGGATTCACGAATCTTTTACAACTTATCTTGAAGCGCTTTATGTAGAATGTTCAGCCAGTTATGAAGATTATCTACGGTATTTACAGGTTTTTCGTGGCAGGAATTATATAAAAAATAAAATGCCAATCGTCGGTCCACTCGATGTCAACTACACTAATTTTGGTTCAAGTGATCACTATTTTAAAGGTTCTTGGGTGTTGCATACCATTCGGCATGCCATTGGTGACGACGACCTTTGGTTTAGGTTGTTCCGAGAATTTTACACACACTTTTCTATGAATCACGTTGATACCAAAACGGTCATTGCTTGGTTTGATCAACGCACCGATTTGAATTTAACCCCCATCTTTCGACAATATCTCTTCCATCCTGATATTCCTAAAATAGAATATTCCCTGAAGCAAAAGGGAAACAAATTAATTATGACACATCAGTGGATAACCAACGAAAACAATTTTGAGATGCCTTTATTGGTGGGTGATCCAAATAATTACCAACGGATTAAGGTTAAAAATAAAAAGGGGGAAACGAATTTGGGAAATATAGATCTAGCTAGTTTTAAGATTGCCAAAGATCGCTTTTTAATTGAAGTGGTGGAAATGGAATGAAACTCTCAGAAGCAAAGCTGTTGGGGTATCCTATCCGTGCGAGGTTAAACATTGTTAATCGGTGAACCTGCCTTTGCCGGCAG
>CAZYAC010000337.1:0-5519 GCA_964645475.1 uncultured Saprospiraceae bacterium
CATTTAAATGAACACTTTGACAAATATTTCGCTGACTTAAAAATTTATCCTATTCCCATCATAACAGTACAACTGAAGGCGTTTTTTTAATTTCGTCTAAAATTATTTATAGTTTGTCGTATTTAAATGTCAATTAAAAGAATAGTATTTAATATTGAAATATAAAGAATCAGGTATTTTATTATTACGATAATGAATGATGGAATCTAAACTTGCTTAATTGTTTTTAGTAATTATTTTTAAACCTAAAAAAAGAAATTATGTCAAACAACGAATTGCAATTTAAATATGAATGTCAGCATAAAAATGCATTTAAAAAAGCGATTACATCTAATGAAGATCATGCGAACGATGAAGCTCAAATACACGAGGTGTTTTACGCATATGACGATAATACGAACCTTCAATATGTTTATATTGAATCAAATGATTCAATGTCAACAAGAGAAATTATTGATTTAGAAAACAAAACACGAAAATCCTACATGTCAGCATCCAGGGTCGGAAAATATTTTGTTGAGAGTGAAATAGTTAAATTAGATAAATCATCTAAAAGATTTTATAAAAATGTTTCCTTCAAAGTTAATAGGGATATCAGAAAAAAAATCTTAGGATACGATTGTTTCCAAATAGAATTAAATGCAACTTTTTTCCTTAAAGGAAAATTTGAAATATACGTAACAGAAGCGTTCAATCATCTTCCTATTAAGCACAAAATTCAAAAACAATTTCCAGAGATTGCTGACTTAGGCTTTCCGTTAGAAATTATTTCAGAAGAATTTTATTCAGAGAAAGTGACAGAAATAAGCAACCATATTAACTGGGAACTTTTTGAAGTTGATGAAAGTGAGTATAAATTAGCTATTAATCCTAAAACAGGTTTCGATCTAATAAACAAATTAATGGGAATTCCATATAAAGGTTTTCAGAAAATACTAGAATCATTCGCCGCTTAAAATCAAAGCAGAATTTTGTATTAATTATCATTTGATAATGATGGGTAGGAAAAACAACCTACCCATTATTAATTTGATTTAATACGAATTTCCCTTTTAGGAAAAATAGGATTTTGAATAACCATCAATTAACTAGCCCGCAGCAAACTCCTTATCGCTTCTTTTTCTTTTTATTATTCTGAATCTTATCTCCACGGGTTTTCCGTTTTTTATATTTTTTGGCAAGTTCACGTCGGTATTTTCCACCGAGATTGGTCTTACTATTTTTAGCACTCTTTTCGTGAAAGGCAGGTCCTGCTAAATCTTTGCCAGCATTTCGGTTATGATTTTTATGATCTCCCGGTTTTTTCCGTTCTTCAGGAATTAGTTGGGTAGCCTTTTCCAGATGCTCAGGTAAGGTCCCCATCGGAATCTGATAATCCATTAAAGTTTCGATGGCTTCCTTAGCGGGAATTTCTTTTGGTGTGTATAACAATATAGCATCTCCTTCTTTTTCTGCTCTACCTGTTCGACCAATCCGGTGCATATAATTTTCTGGATAAGTGGGAACATCAACGTTGATCACATGACTGATTTGATCTAAATCCAATCCACGAGCCATCACATCGGTAGTCAATAAAATTCGGATCGCTCCTTCATCAAATTGTCGAATGGTACGGATACGATAGTTTTGTGATTTATTGGAATGGATAATCCCCATTTCCGGTTCGTAGATTTCCGAAAGATATTCAAATAGTCGATCCGCATTCTTTTTACTGGAAGTAAAGACGAGTACTTTTTTAAAAACTTCGATCTCTGCTAAAAGCTCTTTGATCAAATTTCCTTTGGTATAAAAATTTGGCAATTCATAACAGATCTGTGCGATATTATCCAACGGTGTTCCACTTACCGCAATCGCCACGCGGGTCGGATCATAGAAAAAATCGCTGATCAATTGATCTACTTCTTCCGTCATCGTTGCGGAAAACATAATATTTTGTCGACGCTCGGGAACTAGTTCAAAGATATTGGTCAGTTGAAAAATAAAACCCAAGTCGAGCATTACATCGACCTCGTCAATAATCAGTTTGTTGATTTTATTGAGCTTGAGCGAACCTGCCAAGGCCAGATCATATAACCTTCCGGGCGTTGCGACTAACACATCACATCCTTGGGCTACTAAATTCTTTTGCGTGTTAATATTCGTTCCACCGTATACCCCTATGATTCGAGTATTGGAATATTTGGTCAACAATTCTGCCTGCTCTACGACCTGTAAAACCAGTTCACGGGTAGGCACTAAGATAAGTACCCGAGGTGCTAGTTGTTTGCTAAATTTTAAATCAGTTAAAACTGGTAATAAAAAAGCAAGGGTTTTTCCGGTACCAGTTTGTGCAATTCCCACAATGTTTTTTCCACCTCTAATAATAGAATAAGTCTCTGCTTGAATCGGCGTCGGTTCTGTAAAACCGAGATCGTCGATGGCGTTGCGTAAGAATTTGTTAAGTGGCAGGTCTGCGAAAGTCATTATATTTGAGCTTTTGGCTATTAATTAGAGAATTTATTCTACGCTTTGTTTGTTAAGATTTGCCGCTTGCTGCTAGCTTCTTGCCCTCTTCTAACACGAAAGTAAACGCATTATAAGAGGGCAAGAAGCAAATAGCAAGATGCAAGTAGCAATGAATTATTTTATTTCAATTCTAATTTCAGTTGACGTATTATCGAAGGAAAATTGGGCATCCTTAAATTTAGGAGGTCCAAACATTCCTCGTGCATTATTGGAAAATCCGTAGGGTTCTTTGGGAATTTTAATAAAATTAGCATCCATTTTCCCATTATTATTTTCATCGTGATAGAGACTGATCGCATAAGTCCCATATGGTAAATCGTCAATTTCTAACCTTACAACACCCGACTCACTCACCTCATGTTGGATACTCCGAAAGGTAACTTCCGATAAAAAATGCTCGGCTTCTGCATAGACGGCCAGCATAATTTTGCCTTGGCCCTTCTTTACATTTTCTATCGAAACACGCAATGTACCTTCAGAAGGTGGGTCGGGTGGCATGGCGATACTGATTAAACAAAAAATCCAAAAAAGTAATTTCATATTTACTGTAAATTTAGTGCAAAGATAATCTTTTTATAGGGGATGGTCTAAGTAGCTCTTTTATTGATTGTTCAATTGATCAACTTGAACCAAATGACGGTTCCGTACATGTATACGGTCCTTTAACACCATCTGCTTTTTTTGTCCCTTCTCGACCTGGCATTTGGAATATAGGAACAGAGTTTACTTTTGTAGAATTAATTCTAGGAAGAGTAGTTGCATATGATTAATTTTAACTAATATTCGGATTAGTTATTTTAGTGAAATTAACAATCTTAAGATAGTTAATCCGAATCTTTCAAAAGAAAAGCATCCCTTTTATCATGAAAATAATCCTTTTCTACATATTATTTATCAGTTGTTTCTGGTTTTCAAATACCTACGCCCAGACCTTCGAACCATTTGAAAACACCAAATATCGAGAGACCGTTCCTGCCATTCACGAACTACCCAACGGCAATTTTATCTACCTCCATACTCTGCGTTTCCCAGATAATATTCCAGCCGTTTTAGCAGCCAACGATTCGGCGATTACTACGGTAAAGATTATCGATCCAGATTTTAATCTAGTAGCAAATTACCCTATCAAAAGCTTTTCAGAGGATGAGTTATTTTTTGGTTGGGATATTTTACTAAAAGATAATAGCTTCCTCATTTTTGGTAGTGTCATTTCTTACAATAGTAATCTTCGGCAAGGATTTACCATCGAATTAAACCAAGACTTAGACCCCATTAGTGAACTTAATATTTTCTCTCCATACGACTTTTTGACCAGATTAAATTATCCCCAATTTAATCATCGTGGAAATCTAGTAGCATGGGGAAGTGGCCAAGGAATACCAAATACATTATACGAATTAACCGAACAAGGCGATTTGGTCAATTCCGTAGAACTTCCGATTCCATTAGAAAATTTCATCCAGTTACCCGACAGCAGCTACCTGATACAATACAGTTTCAATGATATATTTCAAACCTTATCCGCCGATTGGGATTCTTTGGGTGAACCACATTCTCATGATGATATTATGTTTACTACTTTTATTGGCGTTCCTGGGAACAGCGTATTACTACCCAATGGACAATGGATACTATCTGGAGTTCTTCGCCAAAGAGATCCAGAAACCTTAGATTTTTATCGCGTTGAGCATGCCAGTATTTATCAACCCGATGGCACTCGTTTTACCGTTTTTGAAAATGACCATCCGGACCGGCCATTTTGGCAAACTGGTTTTTATGGAATAGCGGGACGCTACGAAGCATCTATTTATGTTTCTAATGCAGGAACTAGTCAAGAGGGCGACCTATATGGATGCACTTCATTTGATTATCTTCCTAATTGTGAAAACTTCGTCTCCCTCCATAGTTTTAACATAAATGGCACCATCAATTGGTCCCAGTATCTCGGACACGATGCATCTTATTTTCCATTAAAGATGGTTGCTACCCAAGACTCTGGAGTCCTATTATTGGTGTATCGGTTTAAAATTGAAGACAATCCTTCCGGTCAAGAAGGCGATACTTATTATTTAAAATTTGATAAAGATGGGAATACGGTCGCTCCGGTTGGCATAGAAGAATTAACCGGCATCCGTATACAAAAGGTACTCGTCTATCCTAATCCAGCACGAGAAGTTTTGCGCTATCAATATCAGTTACCCAACTATCGTGAATTGACCATTCAGCTATTTGATGCAGCAGGACGGTTGGTACTAACAGATAGATTGGAAGATCGAGAAACTAAGATTGATCAATTGTTAGCGGGTGCTTATTTTTATCAAATTTATGGCGATGGAAAACAACTACAGTCTGGTACGGTGATCGTGGATTAGGATAGAAAAATCTGAGAGATGGCCCTTTTTTATCTGCCAGTTGGCTAGTTTTTTAAGATAGCACCTTATACTTAATCAAATTTGTTCTATCCCATACGCCACACAAGTATCCAACCTCGGATAATCCTTGAGCAGCGGATGCTCAAATTCTCCCATTTTTTTCAGCCCAATTTTCTCCATTACCTTAATCGAAGGTAGATTTTCTTGCACTGCCACAGAAATAATTTTAGATAATTTTAGTTCTTCCAACCCATACTCCAATGAGGCTATGGCTCCCTCCGTCGCTAAGCCACGTCCCCAATAAGCAGGATCTAAGCGCCACCCGATATCAGTAGCGGGCGTAAAAGGCGAGTCATATTTCTGATACGCCAAACCAATAAATCCGATCATCTTATGATCGACTAGATGATCCACCGCAAAATAGGTATAGCCGTGTACCTCATAGGATTTTTGTGCACGCTGGATAAAGCCTTTGGTTTCTTCTTCCGTTTGAGTAGAGGGAAAATACCGCATCACTTCCGGATTGGCATTGATGGCGGCCATCTCCCGAAGATCAGCTAGCGTCCAGTTGCGAAGCGCAAGTCTAGGGGTGCGGATTATTGGATTGGTGGATTTTTTGATGTGCGGATTTTTTGATGTGCG
>CAZYAC010000338.1:0-5503 GCA_964645475.1 uncultured Saprospiraceae bacterium
CTTAATATTTGTTTTATGAAATTTGACGAAATCATGGAACAAAATAATATGGAAAAAATTAAAACGATAGGCGACTCTTACATGTGTGCAGGAGGTGTTCCCGCCGCCAATAAAACCAATCCGATAGATGCGATCAAAGCTGCCAAAGCCATGCAAGAATACATACATGCTCGGCGTAGTGCTAGAGAAAAAGAAGGTAGAAAGTATTGGGGAATGCGCGTGGGTATTCACACGGGAGAAGTAATCGCAGGAGTAGTTGGTAAGAAAAAATTTGCCTACGATATCTGGGGCGATACCGTCAACCTAGCTAGCCGGATGGAAAGTAGTGGAGAAGATGGCCGAATAAATATTTCAGACGCTACTTATAAACACGTAAAGAATGTCTATAAATGCCAGTACCGTGGAGGTATTGTGGCCAAAAATAAAGGGTCTGTCGAGATGTATTTTGTGGAAGAAAAACTAGAACACGGCTCCACGTGATAAAATCTCCTGATGAAAATCTTTCAGGTTAAACCCACCCTTTAATTTCGCGGCTCTCCGTTTTTCTAATATCCTAGCAGCTCCATATTTGTAGGTAATCACTTGTACTGGCCAGCGCCGCATCCGGTTGATTTCCCGCATGGCGATATCCTCCTGATTATTGATATTTGTTTTCCAGAAGGCGAGTGCTTTCTCATCGCTCCAGCCCTGGTAATTGAGTCCAACATCCAATACAACACGTACCGATCGAACCAGATTCCATTCATGTTTACCCATCAAATCATATAAGGTACGGTACAAACCCATCTCTTCTCCCAGTTCTTCCACGTAGGCAGCCCATCCTTCTAGATAAATACTCTGCGATATATGTTGATAAAACGCAGGGACCGAATCTTTATATAGTTTCTGAATCTGAATTTGATAATGGTGGCCTGGTATGGCTTCGTGTAGATAGAGCAAATCTACAAGTCGCTTGTTGAATGGTTGTTCAAAAATATTATAATAAAAAGTCTCTGTTGCAGAACGGTAATAAGCTGGAACTTGGCTTAATTCGGGATTGTCTCCACGAGCAATATTTGGTGGTTCAATATCTATATTATAAAAAGAAGTGTTCAAGTTTTTTTTCACAATTTCCTGTCGAGCTTCAAATAACCGTTGTATTTTTCGTTTACTTTTTTCTTTAAATAAGGGTTCGTTCAAATGCTCATAAAAAGCTATGGTATCCGTTCTAAAACCTAATTCACGTTGTAACTTTTGAATATCTCGTTGAACGGATTGAATTTCTTTTGTTCCGAATTCGATGATGTCTTCTGGTTCTACGTCGGCCATCAACCAACGTTTGAGGTAGTAACGATACCAGGCTTTTCCGTTGGGCACAAAGTAGATTCCTTCTTCACTGATCGGACGGTTTTTATGAGTCGTCTGGTGAGTTCGTTCAAGCTGTATTCGTTCAAGTTGTAATGAAATTTCAAAGGTTAATAGCTCATAATCTCCTAGTAGTTCTTTGGGGAGATTCGTTGGATCAATCTCTGCTAGGTCTTTTTGATATGCTTGAAAAAAAACTTCCTGTCGGTCAAGCGTATCGAGGAGTGCCATTCCTTTTAAATTACGCTGGTACGAAAGTCCTATGGCTGGAATGGCGAGCGTATCGTAGCCCACAGCATAATTGGCCATCAAATTTTTAGTCGCCTCCACAGATTTTTCATCCGTAGATTGACATCCATAAAAGAGTAAGAAAAATAAGACAATTTTATAATAGCGCATTAATGCATTTAAATTTATAATTGAAGTTATTTATTAGATGCTCTACTAAGATTTTATAATCTTCATATTCAGAATACGTCAGAAGTGACATTATTAATTTTTCATTAAATCATTTTTCATTATTTTTCAACAATTCAACAATTCAACAATTCAACAATTCTCAAGATTTCATTACCTGTTCGATTTCTTTAATCGTTTTGGGAATAGGATCGCCGAGTAATTGGTACCCTTTAGCGGTAATGACTACATTATCTTCGATGCGGATACCACCGAAATCGCGGTATTCATTTACCTTTTTATAATTAATATATTCCAAAAATTTCTTTTCCTTTTTCCATTGATCCATCAATTCGGGAATAAAATAAATACCAGGCTCGACCGTAATAGCATAACCTTTTTTTAATTTTTTTCCCAACCGTAAATAAGCCAAACCAAACTGATCACTACGAGTCACCGTTTTGTCGTAGCCCACCATGTCTTCTCCTAGATCTTCCATATCGTGTACATCTAGTCCAATTAAATGACCGAGGCCATGCGGAAAAAACAGCGCGTGTGCGCCTGCTGCAACTGCAGCATCGGAATCTCCCTTCATCAAGCCTAGTTTTTTTAGTCCCTCTACTTTTACCTTTGCAGCCAGTAAATGCATTGATCGATAACTAACACCTGGTTTGAGCGCATCGAGTACAGCAAGCTGAGCATCCAGCACTATTTGATAAATGCTCTTTTGTTTTTTAGAAAATTTCCGGGACACCGGAAAAGTTCGGGTAATATCACCTGCGTAATGTAATGGAGATTCGGCACCCATGTCGGCGAGTATTAATTGTCCTTTTTTGAGTTGTTGATCGTGATGATGATTGTGTAGCGTTTGACCATTGATCGTGAGGATAATACCATAGGCCGGATGACTATTTTTCTTAAGTGCTTCTCCTTGTGCCGCGGCTACTAAATCCGATTCATAAAGTCCAGCTCGGGTGGCGCGCATGGCGGACAGATGCATAGCGGCACTGAGATTGACCGCTTTATGCATCTCTTTAATTTCTTCTGCTCGTTTGATGGATCGTTGCTCAGCCACAGCCGAGACCAAGGCGGGCGAATAATCTCGTTCTAAGGCTCCTATTGGTTTGTTAAGCCATTCATGAATTTTGATTTTATTAGCAGCACGGTATGGAGGTAAATAATGAACCCGGCGATTAATCGGATTAATGGCTTGTAAGTATTTGGTGAGTTGGGCTTTAGTTTTTACTTCAGTAACACCTACTTTTTTGGCGAGCGAACGAATGGTCGGTTGTGGACCAGTCCAGACGACATCATCTAATGTAAGTTCGTCCCCATAAATGATCGTCCGACCTTCTTCGGGATCAATCGTCGCTACGAGTCCAGGTTGATCTAATCCAAAATAATAAAGAAAATTACTGTCCTGCCTAAAGTGATAAGGATTGCCTTTGTAATTCATCGGGCTATAACCATTTCCTAAAAATAGAAGAATGCCCGTGTCCATTTTTTTTGTCAGTGCAGCTCGGCGGTTGCGGTAAGTCTTAGCAGAAAACATAGAGGTTTGTTTATCAATGGTTCGGTGGTTTTTCTAAAAAACTAATCTTTATAGTTCAATGAGTTATTGTGTGTTTTTTGCCTGTTAGCTGGTTGGCAGTTAGCTAGTTAGCTTTCCTTTAACGCATTTTACGAATAAGGGAAGCCAACTAGCTAACCAGCAAACAGGCCAACAAGCAATTTTTCATTCACTTAACTCAAGATCAAAAATTACCGAACCATTATTTATGAAGTTATTCAAAATTCACTTTGAATTGAGTATAAGGCCAAGATAAACAAACTTCTTTTTAGAGCTTGTCTAAACTTTCATTAATTAACTGCAATTGGCAAATTTCATCCTCTATTGCGTTAAAAAGCCTTTTTGACTTGCGCTTTTTGTGCCACAGGCACAAGCGCACGCAGGATGCTACGGCATCGTCTTAGCATCCCGTCCGCTCGTATGTTTGCGGTTCAGGAGTTTACACTCCTTCATGCCTTATCCAGGATAAAATTTTCTCAATTTCGCACAATCATAAAAATTTTCACAAGCTCTTATCGGAAGGATTACTGCCGAGGAATTTTCACCTGATAAGTTCTACCAGAACTATTAGGCAGGCTGCTACCCAATAACCATGGATTTAATAACTTAATCATCCGGTAAGTAGTACCGTTTTGGATCGCAAAATCACCGAGGTTGGGAATGGTCTTTTTGACAGTCGTGGTAACGTAATCAAAAGGGGCATACTTATCTTCCGGATTTACGTAGAAACCATACTGCTCAGGGTTAGAGAGAATTTCTTTAATCGACACAATTCTCAACACGTATTTCATGGTTTCCTGATTGAGGTTCATGTCGTAATAGCTCTTGGTTCGTTGCTTTGCGATCTCTTTTCTAAGTCGAGTGTTACCCATGTTATAAGCAGCAGCGGCCAGCGTCCATGAGCCAAATTCTTTTTTATCTTTTTTTAATTTTTTACAAGCGGCTTCGGTTGCTTTTTCAAGATGATACCGTTCGTCGATTCCAGAGTTGATTTCGAGCCCAGCAGCTTTACCGGTGGGTTTCATAAATTGCCAAATACCCTTAGCACCCGAGGGCGAAGTAGCATTCCGTAAATCACTTTCCGCGACGGCTAAAAATTTCATATCATCGGGAACTCCATGTTTTGCTAAGATAGGTTCAATGACTGGAAAGAATCGGTTGGCTTTTTTAATGTTTAAAATAGTATTCGAATGATAATAAGCATTCCGTAGTAATTCCTGATCCAGTCTTTCTCGGACATCAAAATTTTCGTGAGTTGGAAGGACTTCGCCTCCAAAGTCAAAAGTTTTATCTAAGCTTATCGCTTTGATAACTTGTGGTAAATCTACAGATGAATGAGCAGCAGCAGAAGTGGTGGCCTCAGTGGTTTGTTTATCATCCTCCTTAGTATAAGAAACAAAAATGGCAAAGGTTAAAAAGGCTGCCAAGATGATAGTGTAAAAGGAAATAGGTTTCATGATTAAGGATATTAGTTTATTATTAGTTATACCATTTTTATGAGGCAATTGGTTCGTTCTATCTAGTGATATTTTACTAATTAACGAGTAAAACTAATTAACCAATATAACTAATCCACTAATACAACTGATTACTTAAGTTTTCTGGGACGTTTAAAGATAGGAACGGTAGAGCATGGCTCACCGTACATGATACTTTGTGCGTAGGGTTGTAGTAGGCGGGTCAGTTCCACATAAGCACTGACGGGAACGGGTTTGTTACTGCATCCTTTGATAACGATGCGTTGAGCTTCGTACTGTTTCGCGTTAAAATCTGCCAAAGCAGTATTAAAAATTTGTTGATAAAAAGAAGCCTCATCCCCATTAAAAACGGAAAGTGCATGCGGAGTTGCATAAGCGGTCACAAGCATAAAGGCCCAAACTGGTACAATGGCATCGGTAGAACAATAAACTAGGAGATGTTTGTCGCCGTACTGTTCCCAATCGTGTGCTTTCAGAGCAGTTCGGAAATCCTTCTCTTTGAGCATGAGCTCCATGTATAAATAATCCTTTATATCAAAAACCACGACTTCTTTGGTTGGAAAAAAATCTTCCAAATTAATAGTAATTAGCCCGCTGGCCGCTACTCGATTTACTAAAGGTTTATTATTTTCCATCTTACAATAAAATTTATTTAATTGCGCAACAAGTTGTTGAAACGATATTTTTTAATCGCGATTGAAGGAAGCAAATAGCC
>CAZYAC010000339.1:0-5470 GCA_964645475.1 uncultured Saprospiraceae bacterium
GTTGATTGTTCTGGAAATCAAATCGGGAAATTCGCTGGACAGCGCGACTGACTGGATCGGTATAAAATAAATAAATCCAATTGTTTTCTGTAAAGTCAGGATCTAGTGCTAAACCCAATAAGCCTGTTTCAGTTCCATAACCAACCGATATTTTTCCTGCAGATTGAAGGCTATCTTTCGCTTCGTCGTATAATTTTAATGCGCCTCTTCTTTCAATTAATAAGATATTTTCATTGTTGAAAATTTCTAATTCAATTGGTTCATTTAGCTGATTACAAAGCGTCTTATAAATAAACCGATCTGGATCATAAGTCACTGTAGGAGAAGAAGCCGAAAATTCTATGAAAACTAGGAAGCTTATGATGCTAATCAGGACTGCTCCAAATTTTAGTATGTTTCTCAAAAGTTAAAAAAATTTTATATCAAAGGTGTATTAAACTATTTCTGAAGTATTGGATGATTTCAGATTATTAATAGTCCGTAGCGTGATTTTTAAAAGCCTCTTAAGCAGGGAAGAAATTAACCCGTGTAGGATATTGGAATAATTGAGGAATCTTACGTATGGGCTTGAAAAAACGGGTATGCACGGGAGCGGGAATTTGATTTACCAACCAAGCTCTTTTGTCTTCCATGTTGGCTTTTATTCGATTGCTTAAATTCTGATTACTGACGCCACCGGTACGCATGACGACCAAAACTTCTGGAATATAACTTGCAGAAATACGATATCGATAAAGAAAGCGTAGGGTAAGTTCGTAGTCTCCTGCGATTCTGAAAGATGGATTGAATATCCCGTGTTTTTGGTAAATTTCTCGCCGAACAAAAAATGTCGGATGAGGAATCATCCAGCCCTGGCGGAAGTTGTCGGAATTGAAATTACCGGCTTTCCAGTACCGAGTGATTTGTTGTGGATTGTTTTCCGCTACGTACACGAGGTCACCATAAACGGAATCTGTATTTTCTGATTCCATCTTTTCTACCACTTTCGTTAAAATATCGTAGTCTGCGTACACATCGTCAGCGTTAAGAATACCGACGTAATCGCCCGTAGCAATTCGTAATCCCTTATTCATGGCATCATAAATACCTTTGTCGGGACCGGAGTGTAGTTTGGTTACAACGGATTTGTACTGATTGATGATATCCAACGTACCGTCAGTAGAACCACCATCAATGATGATGTATTCGATATTAGGATAATTTTGATTGACTACACTTTGTATGGCGTTGGCAATGGTTTTGGCGCTATTCCAGCATACGGTGATGATTGAGATTTTTTTCATTTTTTTTCATTTGGTGGTTTGTAAAACTTTGAGGTATTAAACGTTTTTTTCGGGGTAGGGCGGGGTTGCCCTGATAAATAGTATAGGGTTCGAGGTTTTTATTTGCAACAGATTGTACCGCTAATACAGCGTGTGTGTGACAAGTTATACCGGGGGTTACGATAGATTTTGCACCAATCCAAACCCCGTCTTTCAAATGTATTTTTCCGATCACTAGATCAAAACTTGTTTTTTTATAATTGTGGTTACCAGTTAATAACATGGCACCTTGAGAGAGGCAAACATTTCTGCCGATGGTTACCTCGGCAAGATTATCAATCCAGACGCGTTCGCCAATCCAGCTGTGATCACCCACTTTTAATTTCCAAGGGTACTTAATATTGACAGCGGGTTTGATGACTACATCAGTTCCAATAGAAGCACCGAAGGCTTTAAGTAACTTTAACTTTATGGATCCAAAAACAAAAAGCGGATTGATGAAAAATAAAACATTCACAAAGTACCAACACACCTGTTTTAGTCTGGACGCCCCGATTTGTGGGCTGTACCAGTCATTATTGAAGGTCGATAGGTCTACTTTGTTATTCATGTTTATTTTGATATAGAAATTAGATGTTCTATTTTATTTTCTTTTTGTTCTTGCCGTTCGGTCTTTTTTAGCTCGTTTATTTTTTCATCAACGATCAACCTAAACCAGAACCCTTGTAGGAAATGGAACAAACGACCTTCAGGGCCGTCGAGGATACCTAGCTTGAAAAAAAATCGGTAGATAAAATATAGAACGGGACGCCAGTAAAGTGGGAGTTTCCACCATATTTTTTTAAAGAAGGCGATCCGTTCATCTGGGGTACCAAAAAAACGGGCGGTATTGGCGCTGGATGTTGTACGGATTTTTTTATACCGTTCTATTTCTTCTTCTGCTACCAAATCGCTATAGCGGTTGTGTTTACTAATCCAGAAACTGATTTCGTTTTCTTTTAGATTTTCTTCTTTTAGATATCCGTCTTTCCAGATGATTTTTTTTCCAGGTACCACAAATCGGTGATCCATATTTTCGTTTAAATCCGAATACCCTACACCAGTTCTAAACATTTTTAATAAATACCTAGGAAAATATCCGCCGTATTTCAACCAACGACCTTTAAAATAATTTTTGCGATTAAAATAAATACCATTTACGTTGGGATCTATTGCTTCGTCGCTAAAAGTTTTTAATTTTTCATATAACTCAGGTAGAATAATCTGATCTGCGTCCAGACCAATAATCCAAGGTGTTTTGATGGAGAAATTGTTTAACGCGAAATGCCATTGCTTGGGATGATTTTCAAAATCATGGTGGGCGATGGTTGCGCCATATTCTTGGGCAATTTCAAGGGTACGGTCTGTACTGCCAGAGTCCACCACGAATAGATCACAGGGTAATCCTTTCAGAGATTTGAGTAATCTTGGTAAATGGATTTCTTCGTTATAAGTCAGAATGATAAAGGAAAACTGAGACTTCATATCAGGCTATTTTTGAAATGGGAGCAGCGGTTTGAAAAACCAATTGGTAAGCTTCTATCCAATCCTGTATATTTCTTTCCATATCAAATTTGTCGCAAACGAGCGTATATGAATTTTTTCGGTAATCGGAATAATCTGATTTATTCATGGCTATGATTTTATCAATAGAAATAGCCAGATCAGCTATTTCTGGTGCTACCCAAAGTCCTGCGTTTTCTTCTTCCAAAACACGCCAAGGTGTTCCGGTAGAAGCAATGACGGGTGTTCCTTGAGACATAGACTCCACGACCACCATTCCGAAATTTTCGGTAATAGAAGGCATAATCGTAAAGTAGGCTCCTGCAAAAAGTTGAAATTTTTCGGTGCCTTCTTTCTTCCCTAAAAACTGAATTTTTTTATGCAAATTTAATCTAGTAGAAAGATTTACTAAATCCTGACCATGGTCATTGTTGTAATCACCCACAACCTTTAAAATATAACCACTATTTCTAAATAAAGCAGATTTAGCTAAGGCGTTTATTAATCGATCAAGTCCTTTTTTAGGGTGAATTCTCCCTACGAATAATAGATATTTTTGGGTAGGTACTTGTTCTTTTTTTGGTAGTAAAATATAGTTGGTCAATAAGAGTGTTTTGGCTTCTTTACCAAAAATATTATAAACGTAAGTACTTTCTTCTTGGCACGTAGTATGAAATACAACGTGCTTTTTTAAAAAGGTATTGATGAACCACAAGGAAGGTTTCTTTTTGTAAGACCGATGTCTAATGGCCCAAGGATCCAATTCACCATGTACTGACCAGAGTACTTTTCTATTCAACAAAACGGCAAGTGTGGCCACTGCAATGGAAGAAGGATAAAAAATATTGCAGAGGTGTACGTTGTCGTGTTTGAGTAAAGCTCTAAAGGCCGCCATGATTAGTCGAATAGGCAGATAGTGTATACGAGTTCTAACATATTTGATTTGGCCAAAATCCGTTTGATGCCAACGGTTACTTGCTACTTTTTCATCTGTACCTTCGTCAGAAGTCAGTAAAGTTAGATCTATTTTTTCCTTTGTTAGCGTGAGCGCAATCCAATGCATAATGGTATCCATTCCACCACTGTTGGTTGGAAAAAAACTACCGGTGACCCAGAGTACTTTCATTTGGTTTTTAATTGTAAATAGGTGGTGAATAAGTAAGACTAGCTGGCGTTATCGGAATTTTTTTTTGTTTTTTTTCTTCTGATAGAAGTACAAGTGAAGCATCTGCTAAAATCAAATAGAGGATCATCGACATAATGGGAAAACTTAAATTTCCAAGAAGATAGGCTTCGTTAAAGCTTCCTATCATCAACGAAGCGAGTCCTGCAAAACAAAGACTAAATTCATTGGCTTTTGCCTTATGATAAATTCTAGTTTTCCAAAGTGAAATCATTTTATAGATAATCCCAAACCCAAAAAAGAGCATTGGTATTAATCCTGTCCAACCGAATTGGGAAGCAACGCCTAACCAAGAATTTTCACCAAAAATAATTCTATCTCCAGAAACGGGCGCACCAAAAATGGGATGATGATTAAAATAATTAAACTGCGTTTGCCAAATTTCTGCACGCGTATCAAGACCGCCTTCCGATTGTCGATTCAGCCGTTCAGCCATCCCATCCCATCCAATCATTTCGGTTACATCGCTAAATTCTACTAAGCCCGGAAAAATGTAAAAAAATAAACTGAGCGCCAATCCTATCCCCATGATTCGTACAAGAAAATAAAGTACCTTATGACTGAAAAACAATAGAAAACTCATTACGGCCATAAGTAGACCTGTTCTTGAACCTGAAATTAAAAGCCAATAAAAAGCGAGAAGTGCAGTGACGATCCAAAAAAAAGTATTTAGTTTTTTACTTTTAGTAATAGCATATAGCAATGCTGGAAAAACAGTAGCCAAAAAAACCGCAGCATGGTTAGGGTTTCCAGTTGTTCCGGAAAATCGCCCTTGCACAAAAACAATTGCATCTCGCCCTACCACTCCTTGAAAACTATTGATCCATACGAAAATCGCGCCTGCCAAAGCAATGGCCCCTGCCACCTGATCAAAATTTTCCCATGATTTTATCCTGCTCCCAAATCCTTTGCAAAGCGTATAAACTATGAGAAGAAACAAGATGAAATAGAAAATTGAAAACGCCACACTACCATAATAAATGGTCTTAACCATAATAAGATACTGGACGATAATTAATCCATAAAGTGGTAATGGTATTTTTAATTTCCCTACCTTTTTGGGAATGGTTAAGGCCAGTATAAACACGAGCAACAAAAGCCCAATGGTTAGCGGTCTTCCCATATTTCGTAATGTTTCTAAGGGACCGAATAAAGGAGGAGCCGTTACAAATTCGTCTGCATACCGAGCTAGACTAGAGCAAAAAAGACAGCTTCCTATCAGCAGGTAAACAACCTTCTGATTTTTTAAACAATACCACAATAAACCCAGTCCAGCAATACCGGCGCCGATGCCAACAGGAGAAAGTAATAATTTAAATAATGCATCTAATTGTCCCATTCCAATTTATTGGTTTTTGCGTATGGATCTGCTGTTAGTTATGCTTTTTTTTACTTGATTTTTTTCTTTGAAAAGCTGTTTTTCTATTTTATTTTTTAAATAAATAGCTACTCCTGCAGGATGGAAATGTTGTTGATACCATTC
>CAZYAC010000340.1:0-5461 GCA_964645475.1 uncultured Saprospiraceae bacterium
TCATAATACTGTATTTTTAAAAGTAGGATAAAAGCCGGTGCTTCGGTAAGGATTACCTAACGGCACACCAAACAGGGGATATGGGTAGCGAGGGAAAAAGTCATCCGAAAATCAAAGGGGATTTGATCTATCTCAAGACAGACTTTGCTGGATTGGTTATGTGTGTGATATGGTTGTACATAGAATTAGGCAAACAGCGTACCAAAAGTAGGGTAGTGCAGGCTTGTAAGCTTGAAAAACGAACACATATTTTTGAACGAAATGTGAAGATTGTACGGTAATTAGCAAGGGTTCCGAATGACGCTTGCCATTATCTTTTATTCGCCGATTTTTATTTTGTAAAAAAGGAAAAGGGTAAAATAGTTATGTAATTAGAAAGGACTGTGAAAAGCCGGATTATTAATAAAACTAGTATCCGTCAGTGTATGTAAAAAAGCGATCAGATTATCACGGTCTTCGTCACTGAGGGTAAAAGGGCGGATATTGGCACTAACGTTAGGAGAAGGATGGCCACCAGATTTATAATGATCGAGAACTTCTTCTAAGGTCGCAAATCGACCATCGTGCATATAGGGTGCCGTAAGTGCAATATTTCGTAGCGAAGGGGGACGGAATAAACCATTATCACTTGGAACGTTAGTTACTTCTCCAAGACCTTTATCTGGGAAATCAGCAAAGGTAGCAGCTTCGGTTAAGCCGTTATTGAAAAAATCTGGTTCTGCAAATTGTACCCCACCATGACAGTGACTACAGCCTGGATGATCTAAGCCGGGGGCTAGTTCAAAGAAAAATTTATCCCGTCCTAGGCTTTCATTTTCTTCATAAAACACTCCTGTACCAAAACGAATTTGATCATACCTCGAATTATAGCTGATTAATGTTCGCTCAAACTGGGCAATCGCCTTAGCAGCTAGTTCTTTAGTCATATCATCTCGATCTGCTATGCCAAAGGCTTCGCGAAACAGCTGTGGATAGGTTTCGTGACCTTGTAATTTACTGATTACATTGGGCCAAGTTTCGTGAAGTTCCACTTCGTTGATGACGGGTTCGAGGGCCTGTTCTTCTAATGTCTGTGCGCTACCATTCCAATTTAGACCGTTATTGACAAAAGCAATATTGACCAGACTCATGGTGCTTCGTCTGCCTAAGATTCCATCAATACCTGGACTGGTTCCCAGTCCATCCGTAAATGACTGTGTAGGATTATGGCAACTGCTACAAGACATGGTGCTATCGGCAGATAAGATAGGATCAAAAAATAATCTGCGTCCTAGTTCAATTCCCTGAACGGTCATTGGATTATCTGCTGGGATTTCAATCTGACCAAGCCAGTCGGGATATTCGAGTTCATAAGTTTCGGGGTCGTAAGTAAACTCCAACAAATCATTTGGAAGGTCGATAGGCCCCATTGGTTTGGGTTCATCAGGATCACAAGCTATTACCGTTAGTAATACCAAAGAGATAAAGACAACAAATATGGAAGAACTTTTTTTCATAAATTTTAGTATAGTAAATCCTTTGGAGGATCAGATATATTTCAATAATACAACGAAATAATCACAATGTTGATGCTCTGAAGGATCTTTTTTTGGTAACTATCTGCTAATTCTACTATTTGATTACTCTTCATCGGTCAAAGTTCGCAAAAATGCGAGTAGTTGTCCTTTTTCCTTCTCTGTCAGTCCTAGTGGGCGCACCAATGAATGAATATTGGGTGAGATTTGTCCACCATCATTATAATGATCGATGACCTCTTCTAACGTAGCAAAACGACCATCATGCATATAAGGTGCGGTGAGGGTAATATTTCGGAGTGTTGGAATTCTGAATTTACCATTATCGTAATGATTACCGGTAATGGCTCCTCGTCCTAGATCTTTAAAATCAGCTAAGGTCTTAGCAGCTTGGACACCATTGTTGACGTATTCATTGGTGGTAAATAAAGGAGCATTATGACAATTACCACATTCAGCATCTTTAACGGCCGGAGAAATATCAAAAAATAAGTCGTACCCGATTTGTTCATCAGGGGTCAATTTGAGGGTTCCAGCTCGAAAGCGATCGTATCGTGAATTACCGCTACTTACCAGACTGCGTTCATACTGAGCAAGAGCTTTGACTACTAGATCGCGGGTTAAAGACAAAGTATCTCTAATTCCAAAAGCATCACTAAATGCTTGACGATATTTAGGATCTTGTCGAAGATCCCATTCGACCTGAGACCACTGGTGAGCTAATTCAGAAGAATCGGCAACGGGAAGTAGGGCTTGATCTTCTAACCGCATCACTCGTCCATCCCAAAATAAACCCGTATCCATGTATCCTATATTCATTAAACTCATAGAACTACGGACACCGGATTTTCCATGGATGCCTCGGCTGACTGGTAAATTATCGGTAAAGCCACGATTTGGTAGATGGCAACTTCCACAAGACATCGTACTATCTGCAGAAAGTATCGGATCAAAAAATAACTGTTGCCCTAATTTTACTCCCTGTACAGTCATCGGATTATTGGTAGGAACCTCCATTTTACCAAAGCCCCAAGGTTGCGGTAAAGGGTAAGGTGTAGAAGAAAGGGAAGGGTGTAAAACGAGAGATGGTGTATCTCCTGAACAGGAAATACACCATATCCATCCTGTTCCCAGGATCAAGAACCCAATAAATAGGGTGTTTATTCGGTTGAATATTTTCAAATAATATTAATTATTCAATCGTCAAGGCACGACCAAAATTTTCCATGATTGTTTTTGCGATGGTCATTTCTCCGTTGGCAGAGTGTGTGCCTCGGAAAGTTTCAATATCTAAATAACCGTCACCATTTTCGTCAAATTCGGTACTGTTGTTACGGAATAACTCTGCAACGTTTATCTTTAATTGAAGTGGTGCATTGGTATTTGCTAAAATAATTTCTTTGCTAACGGTTACTTCATTGTAAACCTCATCTGTGCCTGAGTGGTAAGTGAAGCTTTCAGTATCTGCTCCCCCGGTAACGATATTTCCGTCGTTGTCCATATCGGCAGCACCTTCTACCATTGAAAAAATGTAAGAAGACCAGCCGTCCCAGAAATTGCGCGTCAATGGATGTCCGTTCCCGTAATCTGTTGGCTTAGAGCGATTCAGATCAGCTTGTACTCCAAAACCGATTTTTATTCCCGAGTATTCGCCCAAGGGAAGGTCTTGAATAGAAACGGTTTTTCCTAGCTCAGCTGCGCTAGTTTGCGTTTCGTCGAAAGACAAATCCACATAGTCTATTTCTACTAATTCCGTACGGGCATTATTGGCATCCGAAGAGATCAAAGCGATATCAGAGACGAAAAAATTGAGATTATTAAATTGAATTTTACGTCCATCTGCGTAGGTATATTCCTTAAACGTCAGGAAAGTTTCTCCGTCGTAATTAGCCGTCCATGTAAGGTTCAGGCTTGTGACTGGTTGTTCATCTGGTTGGGATTCACAACCCATAATGAATAGGCACGAAGCAAGTAAAAGAAGTGTGATATATTTCATTTGAATTAAAATTTTAGTCCTTTAAAGGAGCAATTTAAGTGTGTTACCAAATATATATAATTTTTTTTAAATTCAGTATCCTATTCCCGAATTGAAAAAGCGTTTGATAAATTGGCGACGATAGTTTGTTGGGTTATATCTGGATTATCCGCAAAATTTATGCCTTCAATCCACTTTAGATAATCTATTTTAATAGGAATAGTAAGATTAAACCCTCTTTCTATAGTAACTGAATAAGGTAGATTAATGTTTACGAATGTATTGATATTATATTCTAAAGTGTCGTCAATCTCCAAATTTACCAACTGCAACCGGGTAAAAACATAGGAAGAGTCGGGTAATTCAAAAAGTCCATTCGATGGAGCCAGAGGGTGGGTAGTAGGAACGCTGGCTGGATTTGTGGCTTCTTGAATGGTCGTAAGGCCCTGTTGAAAATTCAATTCCTCATAGTTACCCGATCCCCGAAAGGAGCCAATATCATAGCTAAAGCTAGATATATCTCGTGAAATGATTTCTACATCATTGATGGTCAGGTTTGTATTTCCAGCGCGATCGGTCAAGGTAATTTCATCTGTGATACCAATGGTTTGATCCGCTCCGGTTAGCGAGAATCCATTTATGTAGAAACTGACTTCTAAAATGCTAATATGTTTATCTTCGAAGACAATTGAATCTCCATATCTTAGGGAGGTGTCTCCCGCAGCGTGGTCAATTTCAAAAATGATACTCGGGTAAGTACAACAATCTTCACAGTCCACCTCTGCGTCAGCCGCAAAATTTGTAGCCGCTACATCCCGACAGCCATCTTCTTTTTCAAGACATGCGGATGGGATAACCAAAAGGCAAAAGGCGGATAAGACCCAGATAAAGTTAGCGCTTTTGATTTTTTTCATATTCCTTAACCTCGTGTTTTACAATTTGCTTTACCTGTGAAGTAAATTCTTTATTTAAAATCCAATTATAAAAATTGCGATCTTTTGATAGGGTTTCGCCGACAGGCAAACCAGCTTGTTTCCCAAAATTAAACACAATTACGCCGTCTTTATTGTATTTAAATTTCTGAGTAGCATCCGCAAAATTCAAATCGTTGGTAAAATCGTGGATCGCCTGAATGTCATTACGGATAGGAGTAGGAACAATAGTTCCGTCATCCAGATGAAAATCTTCGTTTTCATATTTTGCCAATTGTCCCATGAAAACATCAATAGTAGCTCGAACATCTGCTAGTGCATCGTGTGCATTTTCGAATCCTTTTTGACAATAAAATTTCAGTGCGGCGCGAAGTGTTCGTGGTTCCATTTTATAAAAAATTCGTTGTACATCAATCAACCGTCGCTGCTGAATAGAAAATTCTATTCCTACTCGCGAGAATTCTTCCATCAGCATGGGTACATCAAAACGATTGGAATTATAACCCGCCAGATCTGCATCTCCAATAAATTCATAGAGTTTTTTAGCTACCTGCTGAAAAGTAGGTTTATTTGCCAGATGCTTTGGGGTAATACCGTGGACCTGCATCGCTTCTTCGGAAATTGGAATACCTGGATTGATCAGCTCATTTAATTCTATCGGCTCCCGGTCGTCGGGAAAATGTTTGATAATGGCAATCTGAACAATCCGGTCGGAAACCACACTGAGTCCCGTAGCTTCAATATCGAAAAAGCAAAGCGGTCTTTTGAGGTTGAGTTTCATAGTTGTTGTTTAATTAATAATGAAGTAATTAAAGAATTAAAGAATTAATAATGGCACTTCTGATGCATTAAAATCTGTGTTCATCTCTGATTAACATTGACCGTTTTTCATTAAAATTTCGGTATTCCTACTCCGTTATTAAGGATCGATTAAAAAATAAGTTATAAAGGTTTGAGTTGATTATTTTGTGGCTAATCGAGTCCCTAAAAAACGATTTATGCCGAGCATAATGAGTTTTTTAGGGCCGAAGAGTAGACGC
>CAZYAC010000341.1:0-5444 GCA_964645475.1 uncultured Saprospiraceae bacterium
TGCTTTCGTCTGTGGCGAGTTCGTTCATGGTTGCAGTTGCTACCAGTGGAGCAGGAGCTTTTATGGAGAAGTTTTGCGTATTGGTATTGCCTTGGTCGTCAGTTACGGTCAAGGAATAATCTCCAGCAGCTAGACTAGCCGAGGCTTTACTTTTTTCGGGAGCGGACCAAGAATAAGAATAAGGAGCAGCACCTCCAGTAACTTTTGTGCTGACCGTTGTTTGATCTCCTGGACAGTCCAACGTTTCCTTGTAACTAATTTTTACATCTAAAGGGGTCAGTGGAATGGGCTCAGGTGCTGGCGTCGGAGCGATGACTGGTTGAGATACCGGGGTTGCTTGTTCTGGCACAGGAGTAGCGGCTACTTCTAAGGGAGGTTGCGAGGTAACTTCAATCGTTGCCAAGCCATGACAATTATTAGCATCGGTGATTTTTATAGCGTGTTTTCCTGGAGTAAGTTTTACCGCAATTGCTTCGGTTTCTCCATTATCCCATTCGTACTGATAAGGTTCAGTTCCTCCTATGGCCTGAATGGAAGCGCTTCCATCATCCGTATCCTTACGAGCAGTTGGTTGTAGAAGGGTAGTGGTGGCACGGATTTTTGGCGCCGCTACATTGGCACTAGCCTTACGAGTTTGTCCAGCAGCATCCGTGATGGTTACTTCGTAAAGTCCAGCTCCTAATCCATTGCCTTCTGACCCAGTAATACTACTATTATTCCAAGTATAGGAAAATGGTGCCGTTCCGCCGATGACCTTAGCTTTTACCGCTGCAGCAGCTTTTCCATCGCAACTCAACGGCGTAGTGACCTCTGCGGACACCGTCATCTTAGCAGCGGGTTCGATTAGAAAAACGCCTTGATCTTGTGTGCCAACCCAAAGCGCGTCTTCTTGATCTACGCTAATAACGCTTACATTCTTACTGGTAAATCCATTAGAAGAATCAAATTTTTCTACTATGTTTTTCTCTACATCATAGCGGGTAATTATATCAGAAGCAACCCATAAACGACCTTCACTATCGTACTGAATATCTCGTACTTTTCCCTGATAGTAACGACTATCTACATCACCTGGAATCCAGCGGTTGCGGTCGTCTGCCATCCATAGAATTCCTTCACCTAGAATCCATACGTCAGGACCAAGGGCGGTAAGGTCTACTATTTTTTCTCGCTTTTCGTAAAGTTTAAAGTCCCCATTTTCCTTTTCTCGCATTAGCACACCCGCATTGGTACCTGCCCAAACTCGACTGTATTTATCCACGAGCAGGGCATTGATTTTATTAGATTTTAATTTAGAATTTTCGGTATGATATTGTTTTATGAACGTCGCTCGGTCGTCACTGATAAGTAATTCGAATAATCCTTTTTCGGAAGTTCCAATCCAGAGTGTTTTCTTCTTTTCTTCAAAAAAAGTAGCGTTGACGGTAATGGCTTCGTTGGTCGTATCTCCTAGGATTACTTGAATACTTTCTAGCGGGAAATTTCGAAGTGCATTTCCACCAGACTGTAATAATAGATGCCATTGGTCTTTAGGAGTACTTAGTGGGGTAGCGTTATCTACTGAAAATAGTTGATAGATTTGACCATCTCCAGCAACATATTTTTTGTTGTCAGCATCAATATAGATATTGTTAATGCCAACGCTGGCAGGAATTGCGGTCCCTTTAACAACGCGCATCGGAGTGTTTTCCTGACTGTAGCTGAGGGTGGAAAAAAGAAATAGAATACTAAAAACAACCAATAAGTGGAACTTCATATTACAAATTTTGGGCGAAGATACTGATTTTGTAGAAGGAGAAAGACATGCATCGTCAAACTTTATTATTTCCATAACAACCTATTAAAATCAATATTCCAGACAATTACGAACAAAAAACCAAAGTCTAATTAACTTCCTCAAGATATTAGTCGAGGTAGAACTTTTTTTATTACCCTTAAAACGATTCTTAAGAAAAATATAGTATTCGAAGGGAAATTGCAAAGCAGAAAACACCATAATTCTGATGACCCGATGGCAACAGTTGGGGTATTTATTGCGTATATTTGCAACATGAAGAATATTCGAAATTTTTGTGTTATTGCGCATATTGATCATGGCAAAAGTACCTTGTCAGATCGGTTGCTAGAATTTACACAAACGATCTCCGAGCGGGATATGAAAGATCAAGCGCTTGATGATATGGATATCGAGCGCGAAAGAGGGATCACCATTAAGAGTCATGCCATCCAGTTATATTATAAGCATTCGGATGGAGAACAATATACCTTTAACTTAATCGATACGCCTGGTCATGTAGATTTTTCTTACGAAGTATCTAGATCAATTGCGGCCTGTGAAGGAGCTTTATTATTGGTAGATGCTTCGCAGGGAATTCAAGCACAGACGATTTCCAATCTTTATCTGGCGATAGAAAATGATTTGGAAATTATCCCTATTCTGAATAAAGTGGACATGGAAAGTGCCATGATCGAAGAAGTATCGGATCAGGTAATTGATTTGATTGGTTGTGAAAAAGAAGAAATTGTATTGGCTAGTGGAAAAACTGGAATTGGTATTCAGGATATTATGAATGCCATTGTGGATCGTGTGCCCGCACCGGAAGGAAAGATTGATGCGCCTTTAGAGGCCATGATTTTTGATTCGGTTTTTAATTCTTACCGTGGAGTAATTGCTTATTTTCGGATCTTAAATGGTACGATGAAAAAAGGAGAACAAGTACTTTTTATGAATGCGGGTAATGAATATACTGCCGATGAAATCGGTATTCTTCAGATTGGTCAAGTACCTAAAAAAGAATTGCAGGCCGGAGATGTAGGGTATATTATCACTGGTATTAAAGTGTCGAAAGAAGTAAAAGTAGGGGATACGATTACCAATGCGCTCAATCCAGCAGCAGAAGCAATTAAGGGTTTTGAGGATGTAAAGCCAATGGTATTTGCGGGGATTTTTCCTATCGATAATGATGACTTTGAAGACCTACGAGATAGCTTAGAAAAATTACAACTCAATGATGCTTCTCTAGTTTTTGAACCGGAATCCTCGGCTGCCTTAGGCTTTGGTTTTAGATGTGGATTTTTGGGAATGTTACACTTGGAAATTATTCAAGAGCGACTGTCTCGTGAGTTTAATCAGGAGGTAATTACCACGATTCCCAACGTTACTTATTTTGCTAAAACAAAAAAGGCGGGGAGTGAAAAATTCCTTGTTAAGACGCCCGTTGACTTACCCGACCCTGCTATTTTAGAGTTTGTAGAAGAACCTTTTATCGAAGCGCAGATCATCACCAAGCCAGATTATATAGGTCCTATCATGAAACTCTGTATGGACAAAAGAGGCATTTTGAACAAACAGGTTTATTTGACACCAACTCGAGTAGAATTAACTTTTGAAATGCCATTGGCCGAGATCGTTTTTGATTTTTACGATCGGTTAAAATCTATTTCTAGAGGTTACGCGTCTTTCGATTATACGCCATTAAATTATCGACAATCAAATTTGGTTAAATTAGATTTATTACTCAATGGTGATGCAGTTGATGCCTTGTCTGCACTTGTTCATCGCAGTAAAGCTGAAACGTTCGGTCGTCGAATTTGTAAACGACTAAAAGGATTGTTGCCTCGTCAGCAATTTAAAATAGCCATTCAAGCTTCCATCGGTGCTAAAGTAGTAGCTCGAGAAACCATCTCTGCCTTACGTAAGGATGTAACTGCCAAATGTTATGGTGGTGATATTTCTCGTAAGCGAAAATTATTAGAAAAACAGAAAAAAGGTAAGAAGAAAATGCGCCAAATTGGTAACGTAGAAGTACCACAAAAAGCATTCATTCAGGTTTTGAAATTGGATGATTAAAAAAAAATCATGCGTGCGTAGAGACAAGGCATGCCTTGTCTCTACGCATCATACGCCAAAATCGCCGCTGCCATTCCTTCTTCTGACGGCATTCGGGCAATAGTAAAATCAGTAATTCCATAATCACTCAAAGCCTCAGCAGTCGTTTCCCCGATGACAATAACCCGCTGATGACGAGCCAAAGAGTTTTGGTCAAAATAAGCAGATACATTAAGTGGACTTGTAAAAACCAAAAAGGTGGATGCACTCGCTTTGATTTGTTGCTGAGGTAGATTATCATAAACAACCAATGAGAAACTAATCAGTTGATCTCCTGCTAATTTTTCGATGGTCTGTCTGGAATGACGAGCCTGTGGAAACAGAACAGTTTCTTTTTTTGCCACCTTTAAAAAAGCAGTCAAGGTGGATTCACCCACGCCCGTACCAATAAATTTAGGGAAAATATTATGGGCAGCCAAGGCCTCGCTGGTTCCTGTTCCATAAGCTCCAATTTTTACATCAGCTGGCAAGGTTTCCATTTGGGCTAGAAAAAAATCCACTGCTTTTCGGCTATAGAAAAAAATCCAATCAGTAGTTGGAAAAGCATCAAAAGAGATCGGTTTGAAATCGAGCAACGAACGCCCCAAGACCCTAAAACCAGCTGCTTCCAATTGACTTCTAAACGGACTATTCGGACTTAAATTTCTACTAATAAAAACCGATTTATTCATACCTCTAATTTCAATGCGTTTAGGGTGTGTAACTTAATAAAACATCGAGCCGTAGCCTCTGCGTCCACTAACGCATTGTGGGCATCCGAAAATTTTTCTCCAAATAATTTAAAATGTAATTCTGCTAGTGAAGGCCATTTATATCCGTACTTTCCAGGAAGTTTGCAATAGTCAGTTGATTGCTTCATGGTGCAAATCCGGGAGGTCGTAAACAGTTGATTGTCAATGCCCGTACGGACAAATTCTGCACCCGTGACATTTTCATCGAAACTGATATTATGACCGATCAAATAATCTGAACTGTCAATTGCTTTCGCGAATTTTTCTAAAACCTTAACTAAAGATTTTCCCTCCTTTTTTGCGCGGGCAGTACTGATTCCATGAATCTTTACGACAGCAGACGGAATGGTAAATCCTTCTGGAAAAATGATATGATCTTGGCGGTCTATCTCTTCATAACTTTTATTAAATACTAACCAAGATAGTTGCACTAGTCGGGGCCAATTCTCCGTATTCGTGTACGGAAGATTCCATTTTTTCGGTCTGCCGGTGGTTTCGGTATCGAATACTAAATACACTGGGTTTATTTTTTAAAATAATAATGTTATAATTGAAAAATCCTCAACGCTCTGTATAGAATGTACACGTTAAGAAATCGACTGATATACTCTAAACGGGATAAAAAAGTGATTTTTAAAACGGTTTAAAATGTTTATTTGTTTAACTGTTTATAAGCAACACTTGTAAACAGTTAAACATTCTAAACAAATAAACAGCTTTTTCATTTTCCTCTTTTTACCCCGTTCGTAGTATAACTGATTAACTAGTTCACCGATCCACAAAGTATCGCATTGCGCAGATACCTCAATGGCCTCGGGGAGCTT
>CAZYAC010000342.1:0-1975 GCA_964645475.1 uncultured Saprospiraceae bacterium
GTGGCGAAGCTGTACGAGTTATAGATGAGCCAGGAGTTTGGTGTTGGTTTTTGCTCGCTGCTAGGCGCGCATACACAGACCTTCGGTCAAATTCAGGGGTGGGCCCACCCAGCGGGTGTAGTGTGTTATATACACTTTTATTGTTATTATAGCTCCTATTAGTTCAATTCTTTAGTAAAATTTCAATAGTCTTCCTCTATAAATTCAGTAGATATATATCCATTCTTATCAACTAAAGGATAGCTATAATCAATTCTTTGGAAATGAGCAACCAATATTTTTCTTTTTCTAAGAGTATCGATCAATCTTTGCTCACAATTATTTTTGAAAATCATGAAACCATAGTTGTTAGTATTATTATCAATGTCAAAATTCCCAAGGTAGTAGTAAATCTTCCAATTTTTTTTGATTTAGTCCAACCTGATAATGAAATCGTAGTAATTAATGAAATAATTCCTAAAAAAAAGAAAACACTGCCAATTACACGGGGATAAAATAAATCATCACTAACTACAGGAAAGGGGTAACCCTCTGTGGTCATTAAAAGAAGATTAGTCATTCCAAAAACTGTAATTAAGAAGAAACAAGCAGCTAAAGTAGCAAAGATCATGATACTATTTGATAATCGAGTATTCAAATCAGCAACTAAAAGATTAGCTACAACAGTAATTGAAAATCCACTTAGTAATGAACTAACTAGTATTGTTTGGTTGGCTAGTTTATTCCAATATTCAAAAGAAATTTCCCCCATATCTTAAACTATTTATATTGAATTCAACTTCTAATTCTCAATTAATATAATGGTCACTTGATATCAGTTTTATTGAAAAAATTTCTTATTGCTCCATCCTACCAATCCAGTTTCACACAAAGATCCTCGAATTACCCATTTACTTCTTAATCATCAAAAAGGCTTTTAGAAACGGCTGAATATCTCCATCTAATACGGCGTCCGTATTTCCTGTTTGGTAATTGCTTCGATGATCTTTTACCCGACGATCGTCTAATACATAGGAGCGTATTTGTGCGCCCCACTCGATCTTTGTTTTCCCGGCTTCCACCTTATCGCGCTCTGCATTTTGTCGTTGAATTTCAGCTTCATATAATTTGGATTTAAGCATCGTCATTGCTTTTTCTCGATTGAGGTGCTGCGAACGTTCCTGCTGACATTCTACGACAATTCCCGACGGTAAGTGCCGAATTCTGACGGCAGATTCTGTTTTATTGACGTGCTGACCACCCGCACCACTCGCTCGAAATCTATCCCATTCTAGATCTGCTGGATTGATTTCGATTTCTATCGTATCATCAATTAAAGGGTGTACAAAAACGGAAGCAAACGAGGTCTGTCGTTTTCCCTGGGCGTTAAAAGGACTGATACGCACCAAACGATGAACGCCGTTTTCACCTTTTAGATAACCGTAGGTATAGTCACCTAAAATTTCGATGGAGGCAGATTTGATACCTGCCACATCACCATCTACTCGGTTAAGTTGATTCCATTTATAGCCGTTTTTATCTGCGTACATGGTATACATCCGCAATAGCATTTCCGCCCAATCACAACTTTCTGTTCCACCAGCGCCAGCATTAATTTCGAGAATGCAACTAAGTTCGTCTTCGGGTTGGTTAAGGGTAGATTTAAATTCTGCTTCTTCCATCGCCTCAAGCGCCGCTTGATATTTAGCAGCAACTTCCGCTTCAGTTCCTTCACCATCTTTAAAAAATTCATTAAGAATTTCCGCTTCTTCGATCGATGTTTTTAAGTCTTCATATACTTTTACCCAGTACTGATGGGATTTAAGTTCTTTCATTACTTTTTTACCCCGCTCTGGATCATTCCAGAAATCAGGGTCCATCGTTTGCTGCTTTTTATCTTCTATTTTTAAATTTCTTTGATCGACGTCAAAGATATTGTTTTACAGAGTGTAGCCTTTTTTGTAAGGCTTTTAATTGGTCGCCTGTCATAGTTGTT
>CAZYAC010000342.1:2075-5444 GCA_964645475.1 uncultured Saprospiraceae bacterium
AAATAGCTTCAACTCATTGTTTGTAATATAGCTTTTATTTTTAATTCACCTTCACCACTTCTAAATAAAAAACCAGATCTTCGTTAGGTTCCACTTTTGGGGCTCGTCCTTTTGCTCCATAAGCTAGTTCGGACGGAACAAAAACGGTTGCTTTACCACCTTCTTTTAATTTTGGAAGCAATTCATCCCAACCGAGGATTCCTTTATTACCAACCCGATAGGGTGCTGGTTGGTTCCGTGAGTAGGTATTATCTAAGATGGTTCCATCCATTTTAAAACCTGCATAATGTAGTTGAATATATTTTTTGGTGGCGGCTTCTTTTCCGGTTCCTTCTTCATGAATAATATAGTTGAGACCAGAATCTGTTTTTGCGAGATTGTCCAATTTACCCGCTTGATAATCCTGTATCCATTGTTGGGTTGTACCGATCATGATCAACTCTATTCCTTTGAGCGAATCTCGTTCTGCTTCCACAATTTCTTTCCGACGGATGTCTAATAATTTCAAAGTATATTTTAAAGTATCTGATTTTTTTAACCAACGAGGACGCTGATAATTTTTAACGGAATCCATGGGCTGCAATAGAGTGATACTATCGTTGATACTCATCAAAAATATACCTTCGTAAGGAGGAGGTGGTGGGTCAGCCACATCCACTTTAGCAGGCATCACAGCTTTAATCGGTTCAAAGGCCAAATAGGTTGAGCGGACTACGCTGTCATTTTTTAATAATAACTGGTGATACACGACCTCATCTCCAATGACTGGACGCATCCCCTTATTTTGTACATGCAATTGGTAAGGATAACCAGAAGCGGTCACTCCTTTGGCAGCGACGGGTAGTTGATTTTTTCGTGGCTTAGTCGTAAGCTCTGGCTTATCCACAACTTGCTTTTCAGCGGATTTTTCCTGACAACCAAAAAACAAAAAAATGGATAAAATAAAAACTATATTGTTTTTCATAAATAGTAAACTAATAAGGTTTAGCAGTATCTAGGGCATTTTGGTATTCAGGAAGAATATCTTTTAATTTTTGAATGGTCTTTTTTAATGAAAAATAAGAAGAACCTCCGGAGGCATTCTTATGTCCCCCACCCTTAAAGTGTTTTTGACAAATCTCTTGAACTGAAAAATCTCCTTTACTTCTGAGACTGAGTTTAACGATGGTTGGTTGCTCCATGATAAAAGCGGCTACTTTTACGTCTTTCATGGTCAGCATCATATTCACGATTCCCTCGGTGTCCCCACGTTGAATATTAAATTGATCGTAATCATTTCGAGTCAGATAAATGATTCCGGTATGAAATTCCGGTAATATCTCCATACGATTTGCGAGACAATGCCCTAGTAATCGCAATCGTTTTTCAGATTGGGCATTGAATATCAGATCTTGGATTTTATAATCATCTACTCCGATCTCAATCAGATGGCCAACAATTCTAAAAAGTTTAGGAGAAGTACTGTATTTAAAAGAACCCGTATCGGTCAGAATCCCCGTAAATAAACACTCTCCAATCGGTACGTCCAAATCTTTTTGCATGTCCATCATTTGAATAAAATCATAAACCAATTCACAGGTGGAGCTAGACGTAGGATCAGAAATTTCATAGAGTGCATTTAAATCCGGGTACAAATGATGATCAATCATTGCCAAAGGCGTATCCTTGCTCCCGATATATTCCCCCAAACGATCAATCCGGCTGAGCGAATTGAAATCAAGGCAAAAAATCAAATCTGCTCGATTAACCACCTCTTCTGCTCTTTCTGAGTCAATATCATATATAATGACAGATTCAGCCCCAGGTAACCAAGCCACAAAGTCGGGATACTCTGAGGGGAAAACTACTCGGACCGTATGCCCCATTTTATTAAGAAAATGGTATAGGCCCAAAGAGGAACCTATCGCATCCCCATCTGGGTTTCGGTGCGAACAGATCACTATATCTTTGGGAATAGAAAGGAAGGATTTTAATTCAGCAATATTTTCCATGTGTCGTAATTCAAGTGCGAAGTTGGCAAAAATTAGGCAGGAAAACAAACCTAGGCAGCCTAATAAATACTTCCTACGCATTTAAGGTGGAATGGTTATGGTTGTGGTGCTTTTTTATAAAAAATTCACCTTGCAAGTTAGCAATAGCTTCCTTACTTTTGCAATCCTAAATTAAATCAGATTTTTCACCGGAAAAGCTTTATAAATTCAACTAATCTTTTCCATATTAAATTACAGTAATGGCAGGTAAAAGAACCTTCACAATGATCAAACCTGATGCCGTAGCAGCGGGTAACATTGGTAACATCCTAGCGATGATTAACAAAAAAGGATTTAAAATTGTGGCAATGAAGTATACTCGGTTGACCAAAGATCAGGCGGGCCAATTTTATGCAGTACACAAAAAGCGTCCCTTCTACAGAGAACTTGTGAAGTTTATGTCTTCTGGTCCAATCGTAGCGGCTATTTTAGAAAAAGACAATGCAGTAGAAGATTTTCGTAAACTCATTGGAGCAACGAATCCAAAGGAAGCTAAGAAAGGTACTATCCGTGCTAAATACGCCTCCAACGTAGGAGAAAACGCAGTACACGGTTCTGACTCTGACGAAAATGCCGAGATCGAAGGTGATTTTCACTTCGCTAGAACAGAAATCTTTAAATAAGGAAACGTTTCTAGGTTTTTAAGCGTTCAAACCAAAGAATTGTAGGCAAACTAATCCCTCAATTTTGCGGTCTAAAATATAACAGCAGGCACGAGGGCGCATCAAATTGCGTTTCTCGTGCCTTTGTTCTTTTAAGCTATTGGCTGGTTAGCTAGTTGGCTTCCCTGTTTGACTTGCAGTCAGCAAGGGAAACCAACTAGTCCACCGACTAACCAGCCAACAGCCAAAATAATCTACCAATGAATAAAGTAAGAATTGATAAATGGCTTTGGAGTGTTCGGATTTTTAAATCTCGATCAAAAGCAACGGACGCTTGTAAAGCTAGCCGGGTAAAAATTGGGGAGAAAAATGTCAAACCTTCTTACCTCGTCACGCGCCATGAAATTGTCCAAGTAAAAAAGGAAGGATTCGACTTAACCTTTGAAGTGATAAATCTTATTAATAAACGAGTATCTGCTACCCTCGCCCAGCCTTGTTATAAAAACCTTACACCTGAAGAAGAGATGAATAAATTCAAAAATTGGTTTGTTGGTAAGGCCCAAGCAGAGCGCCGGGAGAAAGGTGCGGGTCGTCCTACGAAAAGAGAACGTCGAGAGATCGATGAGTTTAAGGATGATTATTTGTGGGATTGGGAGGATTAGATGGATTTTTTACATAGTACCTGTTCAATAAAGTGTGTCAAATTTAATTTGAAACTTCAATAACAAATTCAAGCT
>CAZYAC010000343.1:0-5441 GCA_964645475.1 uncultured Saprospiraceae bacterium
TTTAAAAGTCTTATTAAGATGCAGCGGTTGTTTTTCGATCATGGAGCGAAGATAGCAAAAAACAAGAAGGATCGACCCGGAATGTTGAAATCTTGAATTGTTGAATCGTTGAATTCTTTTTGTTTATTGAAAAATAAAAAAGTATAAAATTTTCAAAATAGAAAGCTTACCTGATAAAAATTCTCTGCGTCTCTGCGTCTCTGCGTCTCTGCGTCTCTGCGAGAAATAAAATTTTTATAGTAAACTCAACAACTCAACAACTCAACAACTCAACAACTCAACAACGATCAAAATGACCATGTCAACCCAATCCCATTCTTGGCTGGCGAAAGGCGCTGCCCTATATTATTTTTTTGCAGAGAACGGTTATAATTCAAAATAGCATGTTTTCGATGATTCATAGAACGGACGGCTAGTACAATGGCTGAGAGCGCTGATCCTGCAAAACCGACGATCGGAACGGCAATATTTTTATCATTTATTTCATTATCAAACAACCATAATCCAAAGCCTAGCTGTACGCCCCACATGCCTATTCCAAGCCCTTGGTTTAGATTAGCTTTTTTCCAACTCTGTTCCGCCCCGGGTACATCCGAAAGTAGTTTTTTAAAGTAAGATCTTTCAATTTTTATATCATCCTGGTAGAATTCATAGCCAAACAATCCAGCAAACATAGTGAGCTCTTGGGCTTTAATTGTATTGGAGGTGAAAGCAAAAATCAGAAAAAAAGCGAAAAATAATCTATTCATTGTAGATGGTTTTGAGCCTGCTCACTGGTGAAGAAAATAGGAAAGGAGTTTCCACGCTAGTGGGCATGATTAATTATTCATTAAAAAGTCATTCACTAAAAAAACGCCATCTTCTATATAGAATTACCTTACCTAAGCTTTTTAACATTTGAAATACAAAGACAAGGCATGGCTTATCTCTACTGACCAATTTGATTATTGTTATCTTTGCCATAAAAAAGTATGGATGAAGTAAAAGATAGTAATGGCAATATCCTCAAGGATGGAGATGCTGTTCAGCTAATCCGAGATTTGAAATTAAAAGGAACTAAAACCAACTTAAAACGGGGAACGGTTTTTAAAAATATAAAACTAACGGGCGATGAGGACGCCATTGAATGTCGGAGTGGTAAATCTTGGTTGGTATTGAAAACCCAATATCTGAAAAAGAAATGATTAATATTTTCCTTCCTTGCGATCGACCACCTCTTGGGTGCCAAGGCGAAAACGAACGGGCCATTTGGAAATCTTATCCAGTTTAACATCCAATTTGCAAAAAATACCAATTTCATGGTAATTGTAAACTCGAGGTGATCGATCCGGAGAAGGAACGTGGACTGACTTCCATTGACGGGGAGCATTGATTTGAAAAAAATGAGGCGTATCTTTTTGAGTATTTATCCAATCAGGAATAACGACACTCAGAGCGACGGGAAATTGACTTTGAAAACGCAAAAACGTACCAGTCTCCTGTCCTTTTAAAACAGGAAAGAACATCCAAGCCATTAAGAAAAACAAAGTTATTCTTTTACTCAAAAACTTCTTCCACCTTTTGTTTTTTACTGCCTTCATACATTTCATACTTCACAAATTTACATTCTAATTTTCCGTTAAACAACGTCTTCTTCCGGGAGGTTCGCAATCCGACTTTTTTGATCGCATCGATATTAGAAGATATCAACCACGCACTATAACCAGTGTATTTTTTCTTGAGGGTATTGCCAATTATTTCATAAAACTCCTCAATATTATCTTCCTCCAATCTTTCGTCATAAGGCGGATTCATGATGATCATGCCTGGAGCAGGTGGTGCCTCTAGTCGTTCGAAACGTTTTCGTTTTACCTCAATTTTTCCAGTCAATCCAGCCGCTTCAATATTTTGTTCCGTCTTACGAACACAACCTAAATTTTTATCCCAACCCATAATCGGGTGGGGGTGTTCAACGATATGATCTGCTGCTTGTTTTTTTATTTTTTCCCAGATTTCTTCATCGTATTCTTTCCAATTCATAAACGCAAAATGCGATCGCAATCGGTTGGGAGGAATATTATGCGCATACATCGCAGCTTCAATCAGCAAAGTTCCCGAACCACACATTGGGTCCATCAGTAATCCTTCTTTGTCCCAGCCCGAAAGTAAAATCATACCCGCTGCCAGGACTTCGTTGATGGGCGCATCTACCGAAGCAACCCGGTAACCTCTCTTATGAAGAGACTCTCCGGTACTATCGATGGAAACATTAACCTGTTGGTCGTGAATATAAATATACACACCTAAATGCGGTTTGTAAATACGAACGTTGGGACGTTTCTTATATTTTTCTCGAAATTGATCAACAATCGCATCTTTTGTCTTTAAGGCGATATACTTGCTGTGGTTAAAAGTCTTGGAAGCGGTAACGGCATCAACGGCGAGTGTCTCCTTGACGGTCATATATTTTTCCCAGTCAATGGCCTTAATCCTATCGTAAAATTCCTCTTCATTTCGAGCCTTAAAATTAGCGATGGGCATCAAAATCCGAATGGCCGTTCTCAATTCCAGATTGGCGCGATACATCAATTTCATATCCCCCTCAAAAGCAACGGCTCTTTTTCGTTCGTCAACTTTAGTGGCACCAAGTTGACGAAGTTCTTCGGCGAGTACTTCTTCGAGGCCGTGGAGTGTTTTAGCGAGTAATTGCATAGTATTGGAGATAGAATATATTGTTCAATTATTTTTGCAAAGTTACACAAATAAAACCTCTATTATTTAATTAAACCCCTATCAAATCAATAGAAAGCGTAGCGCTGGAAACTTCCGAAAATTCTTATAATAAAATTAAAATATTCGTAAGAATAAAGTCTAATTGATGATGAAAAGATAATCACGAAAGAAGGCCTCTGCGTCTCTGCGCCCTCTGCGAGAAAAAAAACACTAAAAATATATTTACAATTTCCACGAATCGTTCTACACTCTCTGCGAAAAATATCAACTTCCCCTACGTCTGCAACACCCCCACATTAAATTTCTCCACCTCCGCATTATTCGCCGCCTCAATCCCCATCGAAATAACCGTCCGAGTTTCCCGAGGATCAATGATCGCATCCACCCAAAGCCGAGCCGCTGCATAGTAAGCCGTCGTCTGTTCGTCGTATTTATCTTTGATCTTATTATACACCTCCGTTTCCTTTTCTGGATCAAGCACTTCTCCTTTTCGCTTCATCGCCGATACCTGAATTTGTGTAATTACTTTAGCCGCTTGGGCGCCACCCATCACCGCAATTTTGGCTGTTGGCCATGCAACGATCAAACGAGGATCATACGCTTTTCCACACATCGCGTAGTTGCCCGCGCCGTAGGAATTTCCCATGACAATGGTAAACTTTGGAACAGTAGAATTGCTAACTGCATTGACCATCTTTGCGCCGTCTTTGATGATGCCGCCATGCTCAGATCGTTTGCCGACCATAAAGCCCGTAACATCATGACAGAAAACAAGCGGTATTTTCTTTTGATTACAATTCATAATAAATCGTGCGGCCTTGTCGGCAGAATCTGAATAAATCACGCCCCCAAATTGCATCTCTCCGGTTTTAGTTTTGACCACCTCACGACTGTTAGCGACAATACCGACCGCCCAGCCGTCAATCCTTGCAGTAGCACAAATGATCGTTTGCCCGTAGCCTTTTTTATACTCCGTCAATTTACTATCATCGACAATTGCCTTGAGAATTTCGCGGGTATTATAAGGCTTAGTTGGTAATTCTGGAAAGGTAGAAAGGATATGATCTGCGGAGAGCTTTGGGTCCTGCGCTTCGATTCGATTAAAGCCCGCTTTAGGAAAATCACCAATTTGTCCGACGAGGGTTCGGATGGTTTCTAAGCAGGTTTTATCATCGGGCATTTTATAATCGGTGACGCCAGAAATTTCTGTTTGGGTCGTTGCTCCACCAAGGGTTTCTTTATCTACGTCTTCCCCGATCGCTGCTTTTACGAGATAAGGGCCCGCTAGAAAAATCGAACCAGTTCCTTCTACAATCAACGCCTCGTCCGACATGATCGGCAAATAGGCACCACCCGCCACGCAACTACCCATGATGGCCGCGATCTGCGGAATACCCATACTGCTCATTTTGGCATTATTGCGAAACATCCGACCGAAATGTTCTTTGTCAGGAAAAATTTCATCCTGCATCGGAAGAAAAACACCCGCACTATCGACGAGGTAAATGATGGGAAGTCGATTCTCCATGGCAATTTCCTGGGCTCGTAGATTTTTTTTGCCCGTGATGGGAAACCAAGCACCTGCTTTAACGGTAGCATCATTGGCCACAATCATACATTGACGACCATTGATATATCCAATACCCGTGATCACTCCTCCTGCGGGACAACCTCCATGTTCCTTGTACATTTCGTATCCAGCAAAGGCACCAATTTCAAGAAATTTTGATTTTTTATCGATGAGGGCTTCAACTCGTTCTCGGGCGGTCATCTTTCCTTTTTCATGCTGACGGGCAATCTTCTTTTCGCCACCACCGAGCATGATTTTTTCTAATCTTCTTTGCCATCGAGAAATGGCGAGGCGCATCGCGTCCTCATTTTTACTTTTTTCTAGGTCTATTTTGGCCATTCTAGGTACAATTTTTTTAGAAAGGCTAAGGTACTAAAATTAATAGGGGAATGGGCTGGATCGTATTGAATTCTTTAGAGCTGTATGATCATCGAACGACTTTGTATTATGTTTTTTAGGTGCAATACAATAGTTAATGAAAAATTCTTTTCTTCTATCAATTATGATGTTTTTTTAATTAGGCGAAGTGAATTTATCAATTAAACTATTATCTTTAATTCAAAATCCTTCTAGTGAACGATCTACCGAACGAAGAAACAACTCCTCCTTTACTTTTAGAATCCTATACTGAAAGTGAACTGTTTGATATTATTTTGAAAGGAAAAGAACACAACGAATTAGCCCTTTTCAATGGTGCCTTAACCGTACTGACTGGAAGTGCGGACTTGGATAAACTGGTTCTTTTATTAGAGAATATTTTATCTCATTATAATGATGGTGACCTTATCGCTATTGTAGAAGCAGACGATAAAGAATTTGGTAATCTTACGATTACCATAGCGGAGACAATTCTTACAGATAGAGGATTTGTCATTGAAACCGAAGAAGAAACAAACGTTCCAAATAAAGGTTTTTTAACCTCTACCAATGATGATAATCAACCGAAATTATTGGAACGAAAAAATCCCCAAAACATTAAAGAAGCATCACATCGAAAATTCTATACTCGTTCAGAAATTTCAGTTTTTACAGATGTAGATCTTAAAAATATGGTTCAGAAAATTCCATCAGGAGTCCTGATATCTTATGAACGTGAAGTAGTGCGAAAAGGTAAAAGCCTCCTTCGATTTAAATTGGAAAACAGTAACGTCGCTTATAC
>CAZYAC010000344.1:0-5430 GCA_964645475.1 uncultured Saprospiraceae bacterium
GTCAGTCCTTATGGCGTACAGTGGGATGCCATTATCTCCGACGGTGGTCATAAGCAAAAATCAATCAATACCAACTGGGATGGAATGTGGTATGCGGAGGTTTGGCAAGATCCCGCCAAACAATCTTGGTCCGTTGAGATTGCCATTCCTTTTAATATTCTGCGCTACGACCACCAACAAAAAGATTGGAAAATAAACTTTGCCAGAAATGATCTCAAAAGTAACGAAGTCTCTACTTGGGCGCCCGTGACTCGAGGTTTTGAAACGACTACCCTTTCTTCGATGGGAACACTCAACTGGGAAAAGCCACTAAAAAAACCTGGACTATCCACCATCATCAATCCTTACGTAGCCGTAGGAGCTGTGAAAAACACCAACGAGAACAAACCAGCAACAGCAATTTTTAATACAGGAATGGATGCTAAAATTGCTCTTAGTTCTTCTCTCAATTTGGACCTCACGCTGAAACCAGATTTCTCGCAAGTAGAAGTCGACAGACAGGTAATCGATCTACAAAGATTTGAACTTTTCTTTCCAGAGAAAAGGCCTTTCTTTTTGGAGAATAGTGATTTATTTGAAAAAATAGGAAATAGCAGAATCCGTCCTTTTTTCTCTCGTAGAATCGGAAGTGCCGGAGAAGATCCGGTAAATATATTGTACGGTGCTAGGTTGAGTGGAAATATCGACAACAAGTGGAGGATCGGTCTGATGAATGTACAAACAGAATCTCCACTCGGTGAGACTACTCATAAAAATTATACAGTAGCTACGGTACAAAGAAATATTTTACAAGGCTCTTCCATCACCGCATTTGTGACCAATCGACAAGGTTTTAATAAGTGGAAATCACAAGGTGATTATCAGAGAGTTGGCGGATTAGAATTTGACTATAGAGTTTTATCTTCTAGACTGACGGGTAAGGCTTTTCTACATTTTGCCTTTAGTGATGCTACTACCCAAGCAGCTAAGGCATTCACGTTTAAAACGCGTTACAAAGAAAAAAATTATAGTATTTTTCTAGGTATGGATAGGGTCGAAGAAGGTTATTATTCTGGAATGGATTTTATCCCTCGGTTATATCATGAAGATAAGGTAAGAGATACGACGATTCAAATTGGATATGTTGACGTAAGAAACAGTGGTTATTACCGATTCTTTTTTAAGCAACATGATAAGCTGGATTTTATTAGTCCCAATTATCAATTCGATCTCTTTTTTGATCAAGGATTTCAGTATTTGGAGTATCGACTTGAACTAGGTTTGATGCTACATTTTAAGAACTCCGCCAATTTTAATTTACAATACAGCAACACCGCTCCTCGCCTGCAAGTCCCTTTATTATTAGATGGATTGGAACTACCTTTTGACGTCGGTGTTTATCATAATCAAGGATATTTACTAAGCTATGATTCTGGGCAACGCAAGCGATTTTCCACCTTTGCCAGTATCGGTTACCGTAAGGAATTTACTGGACACCATTTTGATTTTAGAAGTGATTTTGCCTACCGACTCAATCGGCATTTTAACGTAGGACTAATTTTTTCTAAACAAGATTTGGGAGGCTTCGTCAATCAAGAAGAGGTAATACATTTCACGCTACTGGGTAGCAAAATTGAATATTCTTTTAATAGAAATATTTCGTTCACTACCTTTTTACAATACAATACCCAAAAGGAAAATTTCAACGTCAACGCACGCTTTAACTGGCGCTACCAACCCATGTCAGACTTTCATTTAGTCTATACCGAAAACTATTTGACTGGAAATTTTGCGCCTAAGAATAGGGCATTGGTGCTGAAATTGAATTATTGGATTCCTTTGTAGGACCTACTCCTCCACCACTTTCGCATCCGTCAGAGAATAAATCAACCGATTGATATCGCTATCATTCAACTCCAATTTTGTCGCTCGTTTACACATCTATGTGTGCCCATTGCTCAATGGCTGATTAATTCAAACTCGACTCTTCGATTCTGCCTTCTACCTTTGGGGGTATTATTGGTCGTAAGGGGATCTGATTCGCCTTTACCCATCGTTTTTATTCTACTTGGAGATATATGATTTTCTTTCAAAAACTGAGCAACACTTTTAGCTCTATCTTCTGATAATTTTAAATTAGCCATCTCTTCTCCAACATTATCCGTATGGCCGGTAATATTAATCTGAAGTGTTGTATTTTTTTTCAAAAAAGAAATCAACTCTTGTAAAGGATCGAAAGATATTGGTAATAGGATATAACTGTTATTTTCAAACAGAATATTTTTCATCATAAATACTCGCCCTGTGATAATCTCCGTTGTTGAATCTTGAGGCAGAGCAAGAGGCACGATCTCTGTCGTTGTGATAATCTCCTTCGGGACGGCCACTAATTTAGCCAAAGGTCTTGGCTGCATGGTAACATCTAATATTTTTCCATTAGGAAAGTGCCTGATAGAGTCCTTATATATAAACCTTCGATTCTTTTCCAAAGGACAAAGGGAGTCTTTCTCTATCGGTTCTACCACAAAATTATCAAAGTAATAATAAGCCCTCTTTTTATTTTTATCTTTTCTTTTATTAAACAAGTTAGCCTGAGTAGATTCATCCGAGTTGAGATTACCGAAAATAAATCCTACTTCGTCACCACTTGCCAAATAAGTAGTTTTATACGTTATCCACTTTTTTTGCTGATGTTGTTTTTGAAAAGATATCGTTATATTGTTTTTATTACCCTCTAGTAAATCATGGTTATTTTTATGAATTTTCAAGGTATCTACAAACTGTAAATGCAACTCATTAATCCAAAAAACACTACTCAAGTAATCAAAACTAATCTGATAGGTTTTCCCTTTTCCCAATTGGCAAAGCAAAGGAGTCTGAATTATTGATCGATCAAACTTATTTTGGGTATTAAAAACCCTTAATCCGACAAATCGATTGCCGTCAGGTGGAACGATGGTATTACTTCCTCTTTTTGCCGCTAAATATTCGAGATATAAAAATTGCTTGAGGGTGGTGGATCGCCAAGCCGCCGGACTACAATTTTCATGATACTTGATACAGACATTCTCATCTTCAAAGCTTGGATTGGGTACCAAATTTTGGCTACAGCAAATATTATAAAATACTGAGAATACTAAAACAAAAATGCTGTTTTTAAAATTCAAACCGACCTGACATTATAAAATTATTTAATAACAGACAAAAAAGCAGACTTTAGTCTCAAAAAAATAATTCATTTTCTATCACCTTATACAAGAAAAAATGACACGGAAATCTTCAAAAACTGAAAGATTTCCGTGTCATTAATTTTATCTTGAAACGTACAAGGATTATACTTACTCCTCCACCACCTTCGCATCCGTCAACGAATAAATCAACCGATTAATATCGCTATCATTTAACTCCAATTTTCCACGCAACGTAATCGCATCCGCCGAATATTCTACTGGTTCTAAAGCCACAATTTCCATCACGGTTTCGGGACCCGCACCACCACAAAAGAAACACATATTATAAGGGAACGCAGAAAAGACAAACTCTTTATGACTCTTGTATCCTTCCACTGGAATCACATATCCTTTTACGGTTACTTCCTGGCCTTCCATCGATTTGATGTCTTTGCTAAAAACTGGAATATCTACCTTAAAGCCCATCATCTCGTCGTACTGTTTTTTATACGTCAGTCGACTCAATCTTTTCCAGGTGTTTTCTACTTCTAGGATTTCTCCATCAGGAACGTCAGAAGCGGCAGGTGCTTGTTGCGCCGTAAGCGAAAAGCTTAGTAGCATTAGTAGGCCAGTCGCTAGTAGGAAAGAATGTATTTTTTTCATGTCTATTTTGAGTTGATATTCTAGTTAATGATTAAAGTTTGTTTTATTGCTTCTGGCTATTTGCTTTTTGCCACTTGCTTCCTTTTAACGCAATTTTCGCGGTCGTGGGAAGCCAGCAGCAAATGGCAAGTAGCATAAAGATAACGTCTTTCTGCCCCAACCTGTTCTTAATACGTTGTTAAAGTCTCTGAAATATCGGTTCGGTAGGCCTGAAATGCAGGAATTAAGGCAGCTATAAAGCCAATTACCAGCGATCCACCTAGTAGCCAGAGTTCTTCTTTAAAAAATCGCCAACCACTAAATTCGTATTGATAGGCTTCTTCTAGATAGCCAGAAAGCAAACTCATCCCCGTATGACAGAGAAATAATCCCAATAAATACCCCAAAATGGCAAAGAGTAATCCTTCCAAAATGATCAGAAAGAATAAATAGCTCCGGCTCGCTCCCATCACTCGCATCAAGGCTAATTCGTACTTACGATCCTTCAACGAACTAAACAAAGAGATAAAAATACTCAGTCCAGAAACAATCACAATGATCAATCCTAGATTACGCAAAGCATCGGTTCCCACGCCCATCATGGAGTATAAACGGTTCATTTCGATAGCCGGACTCGCGGCCTGTAAATCCGTATTTTCATTAATGCTACGGGGCATATTCAGCGCCCGCCAATCTTTTTTATTTCGGTAACGCACTAGCAAAGTAGTGATGTCTTTGTCTGGAAAATCTGTAAGCGGTTGAGTGATTGGTGCGGCAGCTTGGTGAGCCGCGTGATCATGATCATGGTTATGGTCGTGTGCGTCGTGGTCATGCCCGTCATGATCCCCATGATCATGACCTTCGTGGTCTCCGTGGTCATGCGCACTATGATCATGATCCGCATGGTCTTCATGTGCGTGGTCGTGGTCATGATCGTGTTCCTCGGCTGCTTCGGCAGGTGCCTTTTTTTCTTCTTCCTCGTGATCATGCACTGCCCAAACACTTTGGGTATTCGTCAGGATCAATTGATCCAAGACCGTATTTGATTTATTTAGAATACCAACTACTTTAAAACCATCACCGTGGTCATGGGTATTGATTCCGTCGTCTGCAAATCCGTGTGAGCTATGAAACTGATCTCCAATTCTTAAGTTTGTTTTACTGGCTACCGTTGCACCGATGGTTACTTCGTATAATCCTTCCCAAAGTTTTCCACTGGCGACACTTCCTCTAAAAATAGAATCTACGTATTCGTGCGTCGTTCCGATCATCCGAAAAGATTTATAACTATCTCCTAAGGAAAGCGGAACGGCCAATTTGACCAATGGATGTTTGGGATTTAAAAAGGGCTTTACTTCTTTGATGGAAATATTTCCCGTCGGTGCATCAATATGGTACATACTGGAAAGGATCATCTGCAAAGGACTCCCCTTGGCACCAATCACCAGATCAATGCCTGCCAGATTATTTTTAAATTTTTCGTCCAGTTGGGTATTGAGTGAAATCAACAACGCAATCAATCCAACACCCAGACCAAACAAGAGCAACGTTAGCAGCATTTGTAAAGGCCGGTCTTTCTGGTTTTTCCAACTCAGCGTCAGCGGATTCATTCTAAAATTATTTTATGGTCAAAAAATTC
>CAZYAC010000345.1:0-5414 GCA_964645475.1 uncultured Saprospiraceae bacterium
TCCTTAAGCATCATCAAGGGTACATCATAAATCGTTTCGGCATCTATGGATTCAATGACCGATCCGATATCTACATTACAAAACAGCGCTAGTTTCCTACGTATCTCATTAGAAATTGCGTGTTCTGTTCTACAAACTAAAATATCTGCTTGTATTCCATTTTTCTGTAATTCCTTGACGGAATGTTGGGTCGGTTTGGTTTTTAATTCTCCAGCCGCTTTAAGATAGGGAATTAAGGTAAGGTGAATAACGACACAATTATCTCGTCCCAAATCCCATCTTAATTGACGTACCGCTTCTAGATATGGTAAAGATTCGATGTCTCCAACCGTTCCTCCTAATTCCGTAATCACAATATCAAAATCATTATTACCGCCCAAAAGGAGCATCCTACGTTTGATCTCATTCGTAATATGAGGAACAATCTGAACTGTTTTTCCCAAATAAGCACCTTCTCTCTCTTTGTTGATGACCGTTTGATAGACCCGGCCCGTCGTAACATTATTGGCCTGAGAGGTAGGCGTATTCAAAAATCGCTCATAATGCCCCAGATCTAGATCCGTTTCTGCTCCATCATCCGTTACGTAACATTCCCCGTGTTCATAGGGATTAAGCGTGCCTGGATCAACATTTAAATAAGGATCAAACTTTTGAATGGTTACTTTTAAGCCTCTGGCCTGAAGAAGTTTGGCTAGAGATGCGGAAATTATTCCTTTTCCTAAAGACGAGGTTACGCCTCCCGTAACGAAGATATATTTTGTCATATTCGATTGCGCTTAGACAGTACTTTTGAGATTCACTGTTACGGAATACAAAGCTAAGCATATTCTTGGATAAGATGAAATTACTGGTACACATTTTGTTTCACTAAGGGTGTAAATAAAAATAACGGCTTCCTTTCCTATTTCACCGGGTCCTCCAGTCTCCTACCGGTACTCAACAAAATAAATTACTAAACATATTTTTCTCAGGTATTAAGCCTGGTTGTCTTCAAATATATTTCCTAAGAAGTTTTTAGTAACAGTTTTTTATAGGTATGGCTGTATCTTTTTAAGATATGGCCTTTTTTATATTTAAAATTTAAATATATTTTTATTTTGTTGATTTTATTTTTAAACACCCTTATTTTACGAACACTTACGAATTTTTTACAATTTTACTAACCGCGTTTTCTAGGATCATTTATGAGAATAGGTAATAGCGCACACCAAAACTTCACCTGATATGACCTACGGGAACAATTCCAGGCAACAATTCTTGTTGTTTTTAATTTTGCTCCTCCCTACTCTGGCCTTTTCGGCTCATTCTTCAAATCAAAATACTTTCGATTCCGACTGTGGTAAGCACGAAGCTTATTGTCAAGGAGAACGGCATTACCCTGATGGCGTAGTCTACCAAGGGGAATTCATGTACGGCAAACCACATGGTAAAGGCACGATGACCTGGAAGGATGGTAGTAAATATAAAGGCCAGTTTGTCAAAGGACTTCGTCATGGCGAAGGAGAACAGACGCTCCCAGACGGTAGTTCTTATCTAGGAGAATTTGATCATGGTTTTATGCACGGGCAGGGACTATTCACCTTTGAATGTGGCCATGAATATCACGGTATGTTTCATAAGGATAAAATGGATGGCAAAGGAGCAATTCACTTTATCAATGGCGATTCATACAGCGGTGACTGGGTAGCCGAATTACCCGATGGTGATGGAACTTATACCATGACAAACGGAACCCGTTATCTAGTTGCTTTTCGTAGCGGTAAACGTCATGGAGAAGGAACGGTTGCTTTCCCTACAGAAGACTTAATGACTACCTATTGGAAAAAAGGAAAACCTATTAAATCTGCTAGATTTGAATTTAAAAACGGAGATCAATTAACCGGAAACTGGGAAGCAGGTTCATTACTTAATGACCTTACCTATACTTTACAATCTGGAATTACTGTTACGGGGAACTTAGCAACCGTTGAATCAGAATTATTAAAACTGAAGATCAAACCAGAAAATTTACGACAAAATATCGCCTTGATTTATTACGCTATTGCCATGGAATACAAAATGAATAAAGACTATAAAAAGGCGACTAAAATTGTCGACCAAGCACAAGGAAAACTACTTCCTGAGGATGCACTCTTTCAAATAATCGAAAAACAAAAACAATATATGAATAACGATATTCAAATATTCTAATCTGAATTTATGCCATAAAATGAAGGATTAATTGTCACTCATTATCCGTATTAACTAAAGCCATCATAGAACTTAATTGTTTTATGATGGCTTTTTGCAAGTCACAATTAAAGTTTTTTTTCGAAAGCTAGCATAAACGTCCATGTTGTTCATTTTACCATTTTTTTGTGACAGCACATTCAACTAAAAAATAAAATTTCGAATATTTATTATTTTAATATCAAATCCTTTCCATATTTTCAAGCCAACTTTCTTTCTCAAAAAACAATAACAAAAACTTCTTTTCTGTGACATTTTTTCAGTCGGTCTGATTTTTGCAAATAAAAATATACCTACCCATACTGTCTCCCCACCAGACAAACCCTCCCTACTATAGTTTACAGAGCTTAACCTTTTATTAATTCATCCCTCTACTTATTTTCAAAGCTTACTTTTTACACTAAATTATGTCTTATGAAATCAAACAAACAAACTTTTCAAGACACAAAACAACTGATAACACACTTTTTAAAACACACTACTCACTTTTTTTTAATGTTTTGTTTTATCTTCACATTGCCTTCTCTTGGAGTTGGGCAAAATGTTCTAAGAACTAGAACAATAGAACAAACCAACAACTGTAACGGTAACGGACTTTATTCCTTTTTCATTAGTTCCGCAAACGCTTCTTTCGAAGAACGTACTTATCAAATTCAAAACGGACAGTTTATTGAATACGATAATGGAACCGCTCGGATCACCGGATTAGCTGTCAATAATGATGACAGCAACATCAAATGGAGAATAAACGTTAGCCTAACTAACAGAACTTTTAATGTTGATCCTGATAGTGTAAAAGTTCCAAATTGTCAACCGCTAGATATCTCAGACTGGTATCTCTATACACAGACAACAGGAACTTTTATAGGGGAAGGTTCCATGCAAGGCGCAGTGGCAAACATGTATCGCCGTGGACCAGCTTTTCAACTTGGAACTGCAGGTAACGAAACAGAAATCACCAAGCGATACGGTGGTTGCGGATGGCACCATATTGAATTTACAAGTCAGCCTAATAACGGGACTTTTCTTGAAAATACAGTAGGTGATTTAAACTTGAATCTAACAGGTTCATCACTCACACCAGAAGAAACTTGCACCGGCGAAATTGTTTACTTTAAAATTACTAACGATGTAACCAGTGTTACTTTAGAAGACGGAGGTAGTTACCGCATTGGTGATTTACCAGCCAACTCTACCATCGAAGCAGTAGCAACTGGTTCGCATGAGAGTTTAGGTTTCAATGTCAACGGAGCAGAGAACAAAGAAAACAATATTCCTTACGATCATTACTGGACACCTGCTGTTGGTACTTATACCATCTCAGCAAGTTTATTTAACGAAGATAACCTAACAGGAATCAACTGTGATGAGAAAACCATCACTATTACTATTACAAGTAATAACACGCCATTACCAAGCAATCTATCCGTAGATGTAGGCGCTGATGTTACTATTTGTGAAGGAACCCAAACAGAATTAACGGCTACGGCTAGCGGTGAAGCATCTTGTCCGACAGGATGTACAGTCAGCAACAATCAAGTCATTGTCACCTGGGATATGGATCAATGTACTTCTTTTGGTTCTGATGGATCTAACTTTGATTATAGTGAATTTACACCAGCTTATCCAAATAGTGGTTCTTGTGTAAATGTAAACGCATCAGGTATCTACAGAGAATCAAATCAACATTCTTGTATTGCTGGTCAAGGTGGTTCAACCGCAGCTGCATGTTTTGCTGTTGGTGGATTGACTTCTTTCCAAAATAATAGTAATAAGGCTATCCGCTTTGAAGTGACGCTAAATCCATCTGATATTGGTCATTTAACGGCGCTGAAGTTTCATGAATGGGCACCCGATCATTTTTCACACTTAAGTGGAAATTCTGGAACAAATAATTATCCGCAAAAATATGGGGTAAGAGTTTTGAAGGAAAATACTGAAATATTTAAAGAAATAAACATTAATACTACGCAAAATTGGTCTTTAGAAACTTTTGATTTTTCAAATAATCCAGCTTTCGAAATTACTACAATTACTTCCTTCCAATTTGAATTATTGGCTTATAAACCTGTTGGTAATGGTGGACAAATTTCTGCTTGGGATTTAGATAACATTACAATCGAAGGAGGATGTTGCACTTCGGATTCCAATATTGATGATGTTAGCTATGAATGGTCAACAGGTGCAACGACTTCAACTATTACAACCGATCAAGCCGGTACCTATCAAGTAACAGTTACTGATTGTAGTGGTGTCGAAGCTACTGACGAGGTAGAGGTTATATTATCCGAACTGACTTGTCAAGCAGTTGTAAGCCAGACCTTAACTTCCGTGCTAGTAAATGACGCTACCGCTACCGTTTCAGCTAGTGGAAATGCACCGTATACTTACCAATGGAGCAATGGTCAAACTACTGCTACTGCTACTGCTACCAATTTAGGAGCGGGAAGTTATACGGTTACTGTAACTGATAATAATGGCTGCCAATGTGTTTCCAATGTTACGATTGAAGGCGTTGCCGCAATCGGAAACTTTGTATGGGCAGATAACAATAACAATGGTATTCAGGATTCTGGAGAACCTGGTATTTCCAACGTAATAGTAATGCTACTTGATGGAAATGGCAATATGGTTAGCCAGACTACTACTGATCAAAATGGACAATATATATTCGATGGACTCGCTCCCGGAAGCTATAAGGTTAAATTTCCAACTACAACAAACACTAATGGTTCAGATTACATCTTAACCACGCCAAACAATGGAGATGAAACAAAAGACAGCGATGCTCAACCAATGCCTGGGTCCAACGATGCTATGACAGAAATCATCACCTTAAATGCCGGTGATTATTACAAAGACTTAGACGCAGGATATATTTTAGGATGTACCAATGTAAGTTTTGACTTTTCTGCAACTACCACAAATAATATTACTTGTAATAATAATAACGACGGACAGATTGATTTATCTCTTATCGGAGGTACCGCTCCTTATTCCTACAACTGGAGTAATGGTGCAACTACCGAAGATTTAAATAATCTAGCACCTGGAAATTACCTTGTTACAGTTACTGATAATAATGGTTGTGAAGGTTCTTACAGCGTTACCATCTCCGAACCAACGGCCATTAACGCTTCTACTTCTGCTACCAATGTAGCTTGTAGTGGTGGTGACAATGGTGC
>CAZYAC010000346.1:0-1111 GCA_964645475.1 uncultured Saprospiraceae bacterium
GGTCGAAGAAATTAAAATTAGTTAAATAATTTCAGTTTGTGCTGCTGACTATTTGTTCAGCAGCACAAACATTTACTACCCCACTACTTTCCCAATAGAAACTTATCCGTTCTAGAAGTGCTTATCGCAACTCTCCACCTCTAATTTCTAGCAAGAGGACTCGTTGAATTTACCTTTATTTAGTAAAATGCTATTTTCTTCACTCAACCGCAATTAAACAGAGCAAGTGGTAAAGGGTAAGAAGCAATAATCGCTTATATCAATTGGAATGGATAGGGTTTTGTTTGATCAACTCACATTTAAGGCCTGATTCTCATAAAGAGGGATAAAATCTAAAAACAAGTACAGTATTCACTCCCAAAAGGACATTTTGCAGGTTCATACTCGCAGGTGGCAAGATGCCAAAAATAGGTGGTAAGGATAGGAACTTCGCGGGAGAGTAATTCAATGATGGTTTGATATTTTAGGGATTGATGGACACGAGGTGGGAAATAAATTAAAAAACCATAGGCTTTTAACAAACTGGAGAAGGCAGCTTCTACTCTTCTGATTTGATCTCCAGTAAGTTGTTGAACAGGAGGGAACTGAATAGGCTGAATATTCAAATATTCACTTAATAACATAAAAATGGCCTGATCGACCTCGGCCTCCAGTGCCTCGGGTGCATCTGGAAATACCTTTCCTTCCATTAATCCATTTACACTATCAGCGGAAGATTCAAAATCTCCAATCAACTGATTTATATATTTTTCCATTGATTTTTGTCTATTTAGGAACTCGAATATGATTTGATTCTATATTCAAATTTTTCGTTTCCCATAATAGATGTTACGACACTTAATCCTAAAAGTTTCCTCTTTTTAGGGGAGATCCCAAAGAGCAATCTCGGTTGGTAGGTAATGAAGTGTATCCTCTCTCTTTTAACTGATACGGGCGACGAATGGCGTCTATAGATGATCCTTAGCAACTGGCTTGTTTCTCTTTACACGCGCTCTAACTTTACATACGGTCTACTTGGGAATTCTATAGAAATTTCTGCTCCTACTTTCACTTCTCCTCCTTCAAGAATAATTCCCATTATACCCGCTTTTCTAACTAATCTTCCTTCGAC
>CAZYAC010000346.1:1211-5397 GCA_964645475.1 uncultured Saprospiraceae bacterium
TAATATTAGCTTGTTACACTTGAATTTAGTAAAAGTATGACTTTCACTTTTACTGACAGATATAACTATTCCTTTTTTCATTTTTATTACTTGTCGCTAACAGCAGGCTCGTCGTAAAACTCATAAGTAAAAATGTCTACTTCTTCTCCAGTAGGACGACTGACAGTCATCGTATTGATATATCCATGTTCGCCAAATTCGTATTCCGTAGATTCTAGAACAGATCCGCCTCCTCTAGACTTGGTGTTTTTTATGATCCGTTTTTGGTCATCGTATTCCCATGTTTCTTCTAGTTGGGTATCCTGCACCAAATCGTCCATCAAATAACGACTTCGATCACCTGTTTCATTATATTCGATGGTATCGGCTCTTAATACCTGATCTTTTTCGTCAAATACTTCTACCTCAATTAACAATCCATTATCATCAAAAAAATAATCATAGAATTGCTGAACAATGGGTTCTCCAGGTACTTCAATTTTTCTGCTTAGGGGACGCCCGTTATCATCGTAGCTAATGGCGTGTTGTTGTTCTAGTACTTCTCCTTCTCCATGTCGGATTTCTTCAAGGACTTTCCCTTCTTGGTCCATCCGCTGAAAGATTTTTTCTTCAAAAACACCGTCATGATCTCGAACGATCATCGTCACACTATTATCAGCAGGCTGGTAATCAAAGGTCATTATAGATTGTCCACCGTTCTTATAGGCGACCGTTTTGGTGGCAGGCTTTCCGATTTCGTTTAAAGTATAAGTGGTAACTTGATCAGGCGTTTCACCATCCGAATATTGCTGTTCTTCCAATAGTCGTGATTCCGCATCAAACTTTCTTACGATTCTTTGTTCGATGGAACCATCGGCATAATAATATACTTCATCGATCAAATTCCCAGCAACGTCTCGACGCTCTAGCGTTCTTAAGGTAGGTTCTGTTTCGTTTGGATCAGTTAATACCTTACGAGTAATGGATTTTATTTTTTTCATAGAAAATGAAATGGTTAAATTATTGAACTGTTGAGTTGCGTTCAACGGTTCAACAACTCAACGATTCAACAATAATTAAAATCTAAACGTAGCCCCAACACTTGGTAAGATCGGTAATTGATCACGACGTTCAAATCGAATACGGTCAAAGAAAAAGATATTGTTCCGATCATAAGCATTGGTTACACTAGCCGTGATTTGTAAATTAGATCTTTTAGAAAAAGTAATAGTCTTCTTTAAACTTATGTCCAAACGATGATAATACGGTAATCTTCCATTATTGCGGTCATCCGCAAAATCGATTCCCAATTGAGCATTTTCTGTTAAAATATCGGAAGAGATACCATCCTGTAAGCTGTAGTTGGTAAAGAATCCTTCGGTGAGCGTAAACGGAAATCCAGATCCTAAATTCCAACGCAACCCAAACTCCCAATCTTTGCTAGGACCAAAAGTATAGGTACCCAAAAAATTTAAATTATGCCGACGGTCAAATACGGTGTTAAAGGTTTGTTCTCCGTCAAAACGATCTACATATCCAAAAGAATAGGCTAACCAAAAATAGAATTGAGGATCTTGATATTTGGCTAAGAAGTCAATTCCATAAGCTTTCCCTGTTTCGGTACTAAATTCAGGATCCTCCTCACTTAGTTTCTCCCGATTAATATTGATCAACTGACTGAAGCGTTTATAATAAGGCTCTATATTCAACGTAATTCTATTATTTAAATCATATTCAAACCCTGCAATTGCATGCTGAGCTAATTGGAGTCGATTTTTAGTAGGTGTTCGGGTTCCAGGTTCGAAGATGGTTTCTTCTGGTCCAGATAAAAAGCCAACAAATAAATTGACGATATCTTCTTCGTTGATCGTACTAACCAAGTTTTGAGAATAGAATCCACCAGCCGCTTTAAATCGAAATCGGTCGGTAATATTATATTTTAAACCCAATCGAGGTTCAGGTGAAAGTGTTCCTTGACTTGCATAAAATTGGATTCGAATACTTGGCTCGATGATCAGCTTATCGGTTTTGATTTTATACTTAAAAAAACCAGATAATTCAGAAGTAAAGTCTTCCTGTTGAAATGAAATACCTAGAAAATTACGAAATTGAAAATCAGTATTAAATCCACTAAATTCAAACCCATATTTTATTTCATTATCATTATTAAAATAGGTAAAATCCAATCCTGCGGAAAAACTGGTTATTCCACTAAATCGCGGATCATCATTCCCTTGTTGTAAATTGATTTTATAATCAGAAAAAGCAAAAGTTCCGTTTATCAAAAAACTCGAAGCAGGAGGAATCAACGTAAAATTAGCACCGGCTCCAAAATTATCCCATTCAAAATTGGCCACATCCTCAAAATTTACCTGATCACCAAAACGGAATCCAAATAGGTTGAACTTACTTCCGTTGGCCGTACCAAAAGATAATTTTCCATAAATATCATTAAAGTTATAAGGCAATCCAGCAGAATCAGCATAACTATATAAGGCTTTAGAACTCTGCTCGAGATAGGAATACTTTCCCGTCAATAAGAAAGAGGCAAATCCTTTCCCTTCTTCTAATTTTTTGATCGGCCCTTCAATCAAGACTTTGGACAAAAATGGGTTAGCTGACAGCAGACCACTCAAGTTTTTCTTGTTTCCTTCTCTAGTATTAATATCCACGATCGCCGAAACCCGTCCACCATATTCTGCACTAAATCCACCCGTCAGTACATCTACATTACGAACTGCTTCTGTTTCAAATACGGAGAAAAAACCAATGGAGTGAAATGGATTATAAATCGTCATCCCATCTAGCAGGATTTTATTTTGAATGGGAGATCCACCTCTAATGTAAAGTTGACCACCTTGGTCACCCGTCTGTACCACCCCCGGCAACACCGTCAAGTACTGCGCAATATCTGGTTCTCCACCAATAGAAGGCATGGCCCGAATTTGCTTGGGCGTCAGAGTAACGGCCGATATTTTTACTTCGGTTTTTGCCTCCGTTCGAGAAGCAGTTACATCAACGGCTTCTAGTTCTACTCCTCCTTCTACCATATACAATGCCTGATAGGCATTACTGCCAGAAGTGATCGTAATATTTACACTTGTACTATCGTAACCAATATATCGACTAATCAAGTTATAATCGCCAACGGGTACGTTCGTGATGGTAAAAAATCCTTCAATATCTGTATTAGCTCCAAAGGTTGTTCCTTGTAAAAGAACATTACTAAAAGGAATCGGTTCCCCGGTGTCTTTATCATACACGTTTCCACGAACACTTCCGGATTGGGCGATTACTACAGAACTACAAACTAGGAGTAGCAAAAGCAAGAGGGTATTTTTCATATTAATATTGAGATTTAGCGAGCAAAGATAGCAGATATGAAGCAGGAATGGAATAAATAGCGCTAAACTTTACGTTAAAATCAGTGACTAATTTAATGGTAGGTTTACTTAATCAAGTTTAGGTCGGATAATTTACATTGCAATAAGCAGTAGTACGGTAATTTTTCCAAAAAATTAATATACAATAGATTATGTGAATTAATGAATCTTATTGCCCCTTGGCTGGTTGGCCTGTTGGCTAGTTAGCTTCCTTCTAACGTATTTTACGAATGAGAGAAGCTAACTAGCTAAATTTTTCATTCAATCATTTCCTAATTAAAAACTACCGAACCATTGATAGAATTTTACAATAAATCCCCAATTCCTTCTCGAATGATTGCTAGGTCACGACTGGTAGCGTCAATCACAGTCGAAGGTTGATTTTTTCCAGGACCGCCGTCGATAACCATACTGACTTGTTTAGCATAGTCGTCGTAGATTTCACTGGCATTTGAAAAATATTCTAAGATTTCGTCGTCATTTTTTAGAGAAATGGAAAGAATTGGACGATCCAATGCTTCGATAATCGCAATCGCAATTTTATTTTCAGGAATTCGGACACCGATGGTTTTCTTTCGATTGGCAAAAATACGGGGTACTTCTTTATTAGCTTTTAGAATAAAGGTGAAAGGGCCGGGTGTATTACGACGGAGGGCTTTAAAAATATCATTGTCCAGTTGAGCAGCATAACTGGCTAATTGACTAATGCTTTTACAGATAAAAGTGAGATTGGCCTTTTTAGGATCAAGGCTTCGTAGCCGACAAATCTGCTGAATTGCCTTCTGGTTTTGAATATCACATCCTAGTGCATAAACCGTATCCGT
>CAZYAC010000347.1:0-5348 GCA_964645475.1 uncultured Saprospiraceae bacterium
AGCCACAAAATAATCAACTCAAACCTTTATAACTTATTTTTTAATCGATCCTAAACAACTTTTATACTACCATTTCAAATAATTTAGCGCTAAATAGCCGCTATCAACGGTGGTCAGTTGTTGATTCTTAGGGTCTGCAAGGAGTTTTTTAAACTCGCTAAGCGGGTAGAGATGTACGTCGATAAATTCGGTGTTATCTAAGCTTTGGGTCGTGATTTTTTCACAATCCGTAGCTAGTAGACAAATCCGAGTTTCGGTAGAGTAGGCACGCCGAAATATTTTCTGAAAGATTATTTTTCCCGGTCGATAACCAGTTTCTTCTTCTAGTTCACGGCGAGCCGCCGCTTCGGGTGATTCCTTTGGATCAATATATCCTTCTGGAAAACTAAGCAACTCCATTTCTGGACCAGGCCGAAACTGTTTGACTAAAATAGCTTCCTTGTTTTTGGTAAAGGCAGCGATGGTTACATAGTCTCCATTGCGTACGATATCAAAATTCGATGTTTCTCCGTTGGGTAATCGGAACGTACGTTGGAGCATATCTCTCCAGCCTTTGTATTTTACCTCTTCTTTTAATTTCTGCCACATGGTATTAATTTAGAAAGGGAGGAGGTTTAGGGTGCTATTTGCTATCAAGGGTGTAAATAGAAAAACATTCAATAATCTTTCGAACATCCCTGATTTCTAGTTTGCCATCTTCTTATGTGTTTGAAGGACGCAAGCGGCAAGAAGCAAACTGCAAAAAATTATCGCAGTCTAAAATTAGTAGCGCCTAGCAATCCAATATCTGTGTAGACTGAAATACGATAATAGCCCGCACTTAATTTTTCATCCAACTCGTGAGTGAAAGAGATTCGTTGACTTTTTTGTACGTTGACTTCTTTAGCTTCGGCAGCCATAATACTTTGGGTTTGACCATTGACGACTACCTGTGCTTGAATTGGTTCCTTTAATTTTATTGGCGTTGCTTTTTCGTCGGTGATTACTAGATAAACGGGGCGTACGCCTTGATATTCTTGCGGTACACTCGTTAGGTCAAAACTAACCTTGACTCGTCGAGCACGGCGAGATTTGGAAGTAACTTTTTTATTGTTTTTCTTTAAAAATTCTACATTAAAAGCAGAGGCCTTAAAATTAGCGAGGGTAAGTCGGTCAAGTTCGCCTTCCATTGAACGATTGAGGTTAGCCAAAGCCAAATTATCTTCGCGAGCTTTACCGAGATTTTGGGTTAATCCGACTGTCAAATTACGAAGAGAATCATTTTCGGAACGTAAAGAATAAATAGAAGATTCTAGTGCAGCTTTGGAGGCGAGTAATCCTTGCAGTTGACTCCGTAGGTCATTAATCTCGGTTCCACTATCGGTCTGCTCCTTGGCTAGCGCATTGCTAATAGACCTGATTCTTTGATCACGACGACGTACTCTGGCTTTTTCATTCTTCAAGGATTCCTGCAAAGACTCATTTTCATCGGCCAAAGAGTTATAGGCAGCGTCCAAACTATCCACTTCCGCTTCTAATTCTAATTTGAGCTTTTCAATCTCTCCCAATTCTTTGGATAGATCAGCTTTTTCTGATATCAGGGTCTCTTTTTCTGTTTTTAATCCATAGCCCCAAAAAGCAGTTCCCAAAAGGAAAAGAAATAAGATCGCGGCAAGTATTCCAAGTATTGTTCTGGTCTTCATTTATTTTTTTGTTAAGAAGTTGATGATGAAGTTGTTCAAAAACGCTCAAATTGCCTGCGAACTGATAAAATTTTCTCTAGTTCTCGGCTGCTTTTTGAATTATTGAACAACTTCGAAGTAATGCACAAATTTAGCAAAATAAACAGACATATTAACTGAGGGCTATAACAGTTAAGAGTTGTCAAATAGATGAACCTTTAGTGGCAAACAAGCATTTATAATTAAAACACGGAACTTATAAGAGAAGAATCTCTTTATTTCGCTATTTTCCCCTTTAAATACCTTTATGAAATTTCGTTTACATCATTTTTCTATTATTAATAAAGTTCTACTATTTGCGGTCTTAATTGGATGCTTGTATTCCTGTAATACCAGTAAAATTCCTTATTATGATAAAAAGGTGAAAGGTTGGAAATCCAAGACACTTCCTATCGAAAAACCAGAACATACTTTTTTTCTAGTCGGTAACGTGGGTAATACACAACTAACCGAAAAAATGCCTTCCGCCTTGTCTCTTTTAAAACAAGATTTAAGCACAGCAGCAGAGGCTTCTTCTTTGGTGTTTTTAGGAAATAATATTGCTCCTAAGGGATTACCAGCAAACAATGACCCTAGCCGGAAAGAACGCGAATTGCAACTCCAAAAAGTATTTAGCCTATTCGATGATTTTAAAGGAAAGACTTTTTTTGCACCTGGTAGAAAAGATTGGCAGAACGGACAGCTGGAAGGACTAAAAGCGATACAACGACAAGAAGAATTTATCGAAGCTTACTTTAATAATAAATTTCCAAACAAAAAACTAGATCATTTTTTACCTAGTGATGGTTGTGGTGGTCCTAAAAAAGAAAAGATCAACAAAGACATCGTCATGATTTTTGTTGATAGCCAATGGTGGATCCAAAATGGACCTGATGAAAAAATTATGGAAGAGGATTGCAAGAATACTTCCAGACTTGCTTACCTGGTTGAACTGAAAAAACAAATCAATAAACATCGTAACGATCACGTGTTAATTCTTATGCACCATCCACTTTACAGTCGAGGCGTACGAGGTGGACACTATCCACTTAAAAATCATCTGTTGCCATTTCCAGGAATCGGATCACTCAATTTGATTCGACGTAATTTATACGGTAATAAGCAAGACATTAATCATCCAGATTTTCTATTGTTGAAAAGAGAGATTGAAGATATGTTGCTAGGATATGAAGACATGGTTTTTGTCTCGGCACACGAAAACAACCTTCAGTATTTTCAACAAAATAAAATCAATCATCATTTTATTATCAGTGGAGGTGGAAACCGAAAAACGGATTATGCAACCACTGGACGTCCCGATTTTAATGGAGTAGAAGCACACTTTGTCCATGCCTCAACGGGATACACTAAAATCTACGTTTACGAAGATGGAAGTATGTGGATGGAATTTATAAAGCCAGACAAAAGTGGACAAAATCAGATCGTTTGTTTTAGAAAACAACTCAAAGACAGTAAAAATCCTCCAGCAATTGATTTAACCGTAAATGAAGATTTTCTACCGATTGGACAAGATAGCATCACCCGTGTAGCCACTCCACAATACCTGTCTGGAAAATTTAAAGAACTATTCATGGGAAGTCAATACCGGGAAGCATGGGGTGCCAAGGTCAAGGCCCCTCCAATTGATTTAGCGGTCGAAAAAGGAGGATTAAAGCCAGTCCAGCTGGGTGGTGGAAAAGCCTCCAAAACCATTCGTTTAGAAAATGAAAAAGAGCAACAGTACGTACTACGTTCCCTCAATAAAAGCGTCGTAAAATCAACCCCTAACCAATATTTAAATACTTGGGTGGAAGGCTATTTTCAGGATCAGGTTTCGGGACTGCATCCTTATGGAGCTTTGGTGATTCCTGTTTTGGCGGAAGCAGCCGAAATCTATCATACCAATCCGCGACTCGTTTACGCACCACGTCAACCAGCAATGGGCACCTATAATAATTCCTTTGGTGATGGTTTGTATATGTTTGAAGAGCGACCAGCAGGTGATCGTTCGGATATTAACAGCTTTGGAAATAGTGAGGACATCATCTCCTATCGTAAGTTAATTCCCAAACTAAATAAATCCCCAGATAATCAAGTTGACCAGAAATGGGTGGTAAAATGTAGAATCTTTGATCAGTTTATTCATGATTGGGATCGACATGATGATCAATGGCGTTGGGCGGGATTTAAGCAAGCAGATGGCACAAATCTTTACCGGCCCATCCCGCGTGATCGAGACCAGTCTTTCTACGCTAGTCGAGGTTTTTTCCCATGGCTGATTAGTCGGAATTTTGCCAATAGGTCAACGAAAACTTTCAAAGGTAGCCTCAAAGATGTGGTGGGTCAAGCCTATAATTCTAAATGGTTTGATCGTTATTTTATGAACGAACTAAGTCGAGAAGACTGGATCGAAGCGGCAAAAAAACTCCAAGAAAAACTCACCGACGAGGTTATCGAAGCCGCTGTTGCGCAGTGGCCCCAATCCATTCAGGACATTAACGGTGAAGAAGTGATGCGGAAGCTAAAATCTCGTCGCCAAGAACTAACTCGATATGCAGAAACACTATATGAGTATCAGGCCAAAAGGGTGGATGTGCGGGGGACCAATAAACGGGATTTATTTGAAGTAGAGCGGCGCGAAAACGGAATTACAGAAGTTCGGGTATTTTATGTCAATAAAGAACGAGAGAAAAAAAAGCAGATATATCACCGCGTTTTTTATCAATCAGAAACCAAAGAAATTCGGTTGTATGGTTTAGGAAACGACGACGAATTTATCATCCAAGGAAATTCGAAGAAAGGCTCTCTGGTTAGAGTAATTGGTGGGGAAGGAATGGATCGAGTATTAGATGAATCGAAGGTTAATGGACTGAGAAAAAAGAACTGGATATACGATCAGCCTGAAGGAATCGCAATCGAAGGAGGGAAGGAAACCAAAAGTATGACTGAAAATAATCTGACGATAAATAAATACGATCGACAACAGTTTCTCCACAATCGCTATCTGCCTTTGCCTTCCTTTGGGAGCAATGTAGATGATGGTTTTTTTGTGGGGCTTGGCTTTAGTTTTTGGAAATACCGTTTCCGTGAAAAGCCATATGCCAGTAAACAAACGATTCTATTTAATCGAGCCACCAAGTCTAATTCTTTTAATTTTAGTTATACGGCAGATTTTGTTGATCTTTTTGGAAAGCTAAATTTTTTACCAACCGTATCAGTGGAGCAACCCGTCTTTTTTAATTTCTTTGGTTTTGGAAATGATAACATTCCACCGAGACAACGGACCAATTTTAACCAAGTTCGATTGGAGCGAGTGCGAGTCGCTCCGTTGTTGGGCGAGACTTGGAGAAATCAGATTTACCGAGTTAGTTTTGGACCGTTTTATGAACGAGTGAGAACAGTCAGACAAGACAATCGTATTTCGTCGCAGAGTAGTCAATTTTCAGATCGGGATTTTCAAGTGCAGCATTATGGTGGTTTGAAATTGACGGGAGAAATTAATACGGTAGTGGGTGGGAAAGAAGGTACTCGCTTGTCTCTTTTTGCGGATTACCGCCGTAACTTTACCGAAGAAGATGATTTTGGAACAGTAGGAGGTTCTATTACCACTTATGCTACGCTCAATCGAAAATTTCCTGTTACATTGGC
>CAZYAC010000348.1:0-5336 GCA_964645475.1 uncultured Saprospiraceae bacterium
TAAAAAAGGCATTGACCGACTGGAACCATGCAGCGGGTACTTCAAATCCCAATAAGTTCAGATCCGTTTTTTGTTCTGTGTATAGACTCATCAATCCGCCAGCCTGCTCAAAGGCTCCCCAAAAGACGATGATTAATAGAAAGGATAAAAACATGACCAACATTCGGTCTTTTTCTACTTTGGTGAGTGGACGACGCATCGCCTCTTTATCTTGGACACTACCTTTGCCAATAAAATCTCCGGTTCCTTCGAGATATTTCAAGCCAAACATATAAACGATCTGCCCAATAAACATTCCGATACCTGCTAGACCAAAGCCCCAATGCCAACCGTAATATTTGGCTACCGCGCCTACGGCAATGGCTCCGAAAAAAGCACCTAGATTGATACCGATATAGAAGATATAAAATCCTTTATCTCGCCGATCGTCCCCTTGCTTATACAAACCACCGACCATGGTAGAAATATTGGGTTTCAAGCAGCCTACTCCTGCAATGATTAGTCCCAGACCAATATAAAAAGCGGTCATACTCGGAACGGCCAAAGTCAGGTGCCCTGCACATAAGAGCAATCCTCCGACCATCACGGCCTTTTTAGCGCCCAAAAATTTATCAGCTAGCAATCCTCCTGGAATTGAAGCGACGTAAACTAACATCGTGTACCATCCATAAAAAGCTAAAGTTTCACTATTGGACCACCCCATACCAGGATTTTCTCCGATGGCGGCGGCGGCCAAAAACAGGGTTAGAATCGCCCGCATTCCATAATAGCTGAATCGCTCCCAGAGTTCTACGAAGAATAATACGTACAGTCCCACTGGATGTCCTGCAATTTCGCGCTCGTGCGCCTTTGTCATACTCATATCTACTTGATTTTAGTGCGAACTTCAATTTTCGATAGAAGATGTTTAAGAATTCCAAAAGCAGCCGAGAAGTAAAGAAAATTATTCAAACCAAGCCTCTTTTCTGATTGCATAGCCGCGCTATGGAATCAGAAAAAGGCGATGAGTTGAATAATTTTATTAGTTCGCAGGCAATTTGGGAGTTTTTAAACAACTTCTTGATAAAAGTAGAATTTTATCCCCAATTACTCGAATATTCTACCCTTTAATTTGGGGTAAGTGTATCGGACGGCACTATAGCACTAGGAATTATCGTAGGTGAATTGGTCGTTAACTGCTCTATTTCTACCGTCCAGCCCATTTGCTCTGCCATAAAACGGATCATCTCCAGCAATTCTAAACCCTGATCTTCCGCCGTTTTCATCAAAATACTCTCCTCCGCCTTCTTACGGATCAACTCTTTGGCGTTCTCATTCATCTTATTATAATCTTTTGGTGTAAAGGCATTAAAGGTCCCTTCGGTAATATCGTAGTAAGATATTTTATGATCTAGGGATAGGATGGTCGGCGAGGGCAGATTGCTGATCACCATGCGTTTTTGATCCGGAAAAGATTCAATTTTTATATTATTCAAATTATGCCCCACTGATACCTTTCCGTTAATTCTCAATAACGCTTTTTTGCGAAATGGGCTCAGGTCGTATTTCCAAAAATCTTTATAATCATAAATTTCGGAAAACTCTCCCTCCACCGTAATCAACTTCGTCACCGTATTAATGCGCTCTAGCAAAATTTCTGATTCTTCCTGCGTTGTAAAACTATTCTTGGTATACCAATAGCGGGTTCCTAAAAATACTATTAAAAGAATGGCAATTAAACCAATGATGGATATTATGTTTTTCATAGTAGAAAGGGTTAATTCCTTAAACTTATGCACCTTCCAAAAACTTCATATAAGCAGAAAGATTTTCCTAATCAAGATGCGGAGTGGACACTCATTTTTTTAATATCTTGTTGATACTAAATTATAGTGGTTGATTACGTTATCTATAATTTATTTTTTCTATAACGCTCGTAGATACTATCTTCGTCTAAAAACAAAATTACCTAAATCAACAAACTCCTACGTATCGCTCTGCGTCCTCTGCGCCTCCCGAATCAAGTCCGGGACTTTGTCCTGCGAGAAAATCCGCATTCCATAAAACACGATAAAAGATTTACACGTTAGAAGTTCTCTGCGCCTTTGCGAGAAAATCCGCATATCCACACATCAAAAAATCCACACATCAACTTACTCCTCTTCTGCACTCGCTACTTTCGACACCCCATTCAACCCCAAAGACTGCAGTACATTCGTAGAAATAATAATAAACAAACCTAGAATGGCTGGAATAATTAGATTCAATAAAAACAAACCAAAGGTCGTAGCTAGGATATCTGATTGTTGGTCCGTATAGTGTTCCCATACAAAAAGCGCAATCTTCCCACGAGTCAACAAGCCAATGATCGGCGGTAACGGAATACTTGTTTGTAATAAAAAGATCGTAGCTATACTCGCAAATCCCATCAGCAGCGGCACCTCAATCGCGAAAAAACGCAGAATTAAATAATACTGTAAACTGTAAATCAAATAACGCAACAGTCCATACGATAAGGCAGTTGTCAACTCCCGTGACGTATAATTTCTCAACATGACAATATGCTTGACAAATCTTTTTAGACGATGTACGAACGGAAGTCGCTTAACAATGGGAATAATTAAATCAATATTATAAAAACAAAACAATAAAATCCCAATTAAAAAAACGCCTAAAAACATAATACCTCGTAGCATCAATGGATCGAGATTCAAAAACTTCCCAGCAAAAAACAACAACCCTACAAATCCCATTGACAACAACACTAGCATCTGACAAAAGCTACCAACCAGCGTAGCAATTACCGCTTTCCAATTATTCTCCGGTTTAACAATAAGAATTCTTCCGCCATACTCTCCTACTCGATTTGGCGTAAATAAAGAAAAGGTAATTCCTGACAAAATACCGCGGTAGGCTCTAAAAAAACTAAGTTCTTCAAAATTGCGGACCAAGGTATTCCATTTCAAAGTTTCAAAAGCCCAGTTGACCGGCATCAATAAAATGGCAATGATCAACCAATGCAGATTTCCACTACGAAAATGCACCAAAAAAGCCGCTCTTAATTCTGCAATATCTTTCCGTGCAAATACCTCACTGTATAACACAAAGCCCAGTAGCACGACTACCAGGACTTTAATCCCTATCTCCAACAATTTTCGGCCGCTACTTGGCTTATCTTTAGTCGTCAAAAAGCAGTAATTTTACATTGCTATTGGCTATTTGGCTTCCTTCAAACACGAAATTGCGTAACAAGAAAACTAACTGGTCAACAGGCTAACTAGCAAATATTAGAGAATGGTTACCCTCAATTGAAAATTATTTCTACCAACAAAATTACAACCATCTGGCCAACTAAACTAATATTTTGAGTAAATCTAAATCTTATCGACTGCTTGGAGTAGATCCCGGAACCAATGTATTGGGATACGCCCTCATTGACATCCAGAATAATAAGGTCACTTTAATCGCTATGGGCGTTATTCAAATGGGAAAATTAGGAGAACAACAACTCAAGCTAAAAAAAATATTTGAACGACTACAGGAAATTATTCAACAATATCGGCCCGCCGAAATGGCCATCGAAGCACCTTTCTTCGGCAAAAATGTCCAGTCCATGCTCAAGCTTGGTCGCGCTCAAGGCGTAGCCATCGCCGCTGCCATCACCAACAATGTGCAGGTCACCGAATACGCTCCAAAAAAAATTAAACAATCCGTTACTGGAAACGGAAACGCCTCCAAAGAACAAGTAGCTGCCATGCTCGCCACTATCATTGGACAAAAACTAGACAAACAAACACTCGATGCCACCGACGCCCTCGGTGCCGCCGTCTGCCACTTCTTTCAGTCCGGATCTCCTATTGCTGGCAAGAAAAAATACAGCGACTGGTCCGCCTTCGCAAAAGATAACGCCAATAGAATTAAAGGGAAAAAATAAACCAAATAGGTAGAGACGAGGCATGCTTTGTCTCTACCTATTCGAAATGTTTGCACGGATCAGCTCCGCCATCTCCGCTAGTTCAGGATGTGTAAAGCTCAGCTTAGGTTGAGAAAAATCTATATCACTAATCGCATCCATTGGGATCAAATGCACATGTGCGTGAGGCACCTCTAGACCGGCCACTACGACAGAAATACGTTTACAAGCAAAGGTTTTTTCGATCGCACTGGCTACCCTTTTAGAAAATAACATGACCGCACTCAATGTCTCATCATCCAGATCATAAAAATAATCTATCTCTTTTTTAGGGATCACCAGCGTGTGGCCCTTACGTAGCGGAGCAATGTCCAAGAACGCAAAACACTCTGCCGTCTCCCCAATCTTATGACAAGGAATCTCTCCGTTGATAATTTTAGTAAAAATACTGGCCATAGAAGTTGGGATGAATTTTTAAGGAATGGCGATTAAGTAGAACGGTGTATCTAATTTTGATGGAAACTCATTATTGCAATTGGCCTGTTGACTTCCTTCTATCGCATCAATACGTTAGAAGGAAGTCAACAGGCTAATACTTGCCGACCGACCAGGCTGCGCTAACAGGCCAACAACCTATAAATTAATTTCCATAATCTCAAATTCTAGATTTCCTCTTGGTGTTTCTACTACGGCAATCTCACCAACTTTTTTACCCAGCAATCCTTCCCCCATAGGAGAAGTAACTGATATTTTTTTATTTGGCAAATCTGCCTCCGTTTCCGAAACTAAATGGTAGGTAATTTCTTTATTCATCTTCACGTTCTTAATCCGCACTTTTGAAAGGACGGTCACCTTAGAATTGTCCAATTGACTAGCATCTATAACACGAGCGCTAGCCATGACCTTCTCTAGTTCATTGATTTTAAGTTCCAACATCCCCTGAGCGTCCTTAGCTGCATCGTATTCTGCGTTTTCTGAAAGGTCTCCTTTTGAACGGGCCTCAGCAATGGCAGCGGCAACCTTCTGCCGTCCTGCACCTTTTAGTTCATCCAAGTCCGCTACGAGTTTATCATAGCCCTCCTGTGTCATATAACTATATTTTGACATAATATCTAATTTTAAAATTTTTGAGCCAATTAAATGATTAATTAATAGTTGTTTAAAACAACACTGACCCGAAATAGTACTGGTTTCTGTTTTGTGGGTGGAAGTACACTGCTACGCTTCTATTTTGACGATATACCCTTTACGAAAAGGTTGGGTAAAATCAGTTTTTAAGCGTGGGCGTGTAAAACCAAATAAAACAGGAACGCTTCTATCCAGATGGTTAGAAGCGCTCCTTCGATAATTTAAATATACGATTATTTTATAAAATAACGATTATTTTATCTTAAATTTTATTCTTTAAAGGTCAAATAGGATGGTGATCCTATGTTTTAAATTG
>CAZYAC010000349.1:0-5300 GCA_964645475.1 uncultured Saprospiraceae bacterium
TTTGAATGTAATATGAGTCAGTACGTTAAAAAATTTGGTACGGCACCGGTGTTTTTCACCGCTATCTCTACGGTTTTAGGGGCAGTAATGTTTCTACGCTTTGGATTTGCGGTGGGACAGATTGGATTATTCGGAACATTTGCAATTATCTTGATCGGGCATGCCGTCACGATTCCAACAGCTATGGCCATAGCCGAAATCGCAACCAATCAGAAGGTGGAAGGTGGTGGTGAATATTATATCATTTCTCGTTCCTTTGGTTTGGTAGTGGGGTCTTCTATTGGTATTGCCTTGTATTTTTCTCAGGCAATTAGTGTGGCTTTCTATGTTATTGCTTTTGCAGAAGCTTTCTCCTCGCTTTTTGAATATCTCATTCTGACTTATGAAGATCAGCTTCAGCCTTGGGTGGTTTGGTTATTACAGAAAAAACAAACGGTTAGTATTCCAGCTCTTTTTATGCTCACTGCTATGATGTTATATAAAGGTGCAGAACTTGGAGTTAAAGCGCTTTATGTGGTTGTGTTTACGCTTTTTATAGCACTCATAGCCTTCTTTCTCGGTCAAACCGAATACAGTCAGACCCAGCATTTAGATCCATTTGCTAGTGTACAAAACTTTACCTTAAATACCACGGTGGCTGGAGAATATACCTTATCAGATACCGTAGATTCCCCAGTAATTACTCAGCAGAGCAACTCCGTTCCCCAAGAGAATAATATTCCAGCTAGTTTAGGATTTTTTACCGTTTTTGCTATAATATTTCCTGCTTTTACGGGAATGACCGCTGGTGTTGGATTGTCAGGAGATTTAAAAAATCCTAGTCGCTCTATTCCTTTGGGAACACTAGCCGGAACGCTGACAGGGATGGTGGTTTATTTTCTGATCGCTTATAAGATGGCAGTTTCTGCCAGTCCTGCTGATCTGGCAAATACAGATAGTCTCGTCATGGCTAAGATTGCCTGGCAAGGATGGTGGCTGATTCCTTTGGGATTAGCAGCAGCAACAATTTCTTCCGCGCTGGGTTCTTTGATGGTAGCTCCACGAACTTTGCAAGCCATTGCTCGTGATAATATTCTTCCTTCGGTAGGGATCAACAATTGGTTGTCCAAGGGAAAAGGAAATAGAGATGAGCCGTTTAATGCGACGGTAATTACCATTTTGATTGCGTTGATTTTTGTAACGATAGGTCAGCTTGATTTTGTGGCAGAGATTATTTCTATGTTTTTTATGGTTACTTATGGCGCACTTTGTTTGATTTCATTTTTGCAACATTTTGCGGCAGATCCTTCCTATCGACCTACTTTTAAATCTCGATGGTATATCTCGTTATTTGGTGCTGTGGCTTGTATCGTGCTGATCTTTTTTATGAATGCTCTTTATGCGCTTATTGCCATATTAGGGATTGGAATATTTTACTTTTTGGTCAGTTATTATAATCCAGAAAAAAATAATTTGGCGTTGATTTTTCAGGGAGCTATTTTCCAACTAAGTCGACAATTACAGGTCTTTTTACAAAAATCAGAAAAAGAGCAAACGACTAGTTGGCGACCGTCCGTCATTTGTATCTCTGAAAATTCATTTGAGCGATTCGCTGCTTTTGATTTATTGAGATGGATATCACAAAAATATGGTTTCGGAACCTACCTACACAAGATCACAGGTTATCTTTCAAGAGCTACGAATCAGGAAGCTCGAGCAGCCAAAGCCCGCTTGATAAAAATGGCAGAAGCTAGTGACAGTAAAATTTATATCGATACACTAGTTAGCCCTTCTTACACTTCTGCAATTGCCCAAGCTATTCAGTTGCCAGGAATTTCCGGAACAGACAATAACTTACTTCTTTTTGAATATTCGAAATATAAGCCTGCTTACTTGGAAAATATGATTGACAATCTAGGATTGGTGCGATCGGTTGACTTTGATGTAGTCATTCTGGGAAGTTCTGAAAGAGGATATGGTTTTAAAAAAGAAATACACATTTGGATTAGTTCTTCCGACTATAAAAATGCTAATCTTATGATTTTATTGGGATATATTATAATTGGGCATAATGATTGGAAAGATAGTTATATAAAAATATTTGCAATATATCCTGAGGAATCATTGGAGGAGGAGCGCGGAAACCTTTTTGCATTGATAAAGGACGGTCAATTACCTATTTCTCAAAATAATATTGAATTTATTACCCGTAAGGGGAATACGGAGCCACGAGCGGTTATCAATGAAAAATCGAAGGATGCAGACTTGATTATTCTAGGGTTTAGAGGGGAAACCATCAAACAAAAAGGAATAGAGGTTTTCGATGGCTACGAAAAATTAGGCAACACGTTATTCGTTAACGCAGCAGAAAAAGTAATTATTAAATAGACTTTATGCTAAATAATTTTGAACTCATAAAACTATTTTAGAATAAAGTCTAGTAATTTTGTCTGTTATCTAACTATAATGCTAGAACATAGGTCTTTACTACCTACTTATCACAGTATTATGACAAAAAATCTTCTTGTAAACTTTACATTTGTAACTGGAGTTCAAACCTCTCACTACCAAAGAAATCCTGCTTAATGATCGGAGGCTATAAAATATTAACAGTTACTCACCATAATGTCAAACTAAATACGTTGGGACATTATGCATTCTCTTGTGAGGATACTGAATTATCCGATCATTTATTTTCCTTAAAAGATCATACAGAGATAGAAGAAATCATGTACTTGTCTACATGTAATCGGATCATGTATTTTTTCTACACAGATCAAAAAATCGATACTGCTTTTACTTCTTCTTTCTTTCGGCATGTAAATACGGAGGTTGATCTGGCAATGCTCGCGGAGGTTCGTCACTACGAAGGGCGTGAAGCTTTAAATCATCTTTTTGAAGTTGCTGCCTCGATGAATTCGTTGGTAGTCGGAGAACGAGAAATTCTTCGACAATTGCGCGGAGCATATCAAAAATGCTACGATCTAAAACTAACAGGTGATCATATTCGACTTGCCATGACTGCTGCCGTTGAAGGAGCTAAGGAAATTTACGCACGTACGCGTATTGGCGAAAAGCCAGTTTCGATTGTGTCCCTGGCTATTCAAAAATTATTGCGACATAAAATTTCCCGTAACGCTAGGATATTACTGGTTGGTGCTGGACAGACGAATACACTAGTTGTGAAATTTTTGCGAAAGCATGAGTTCAAAAATATCACCATCTATAATCGTAGCCTAGAGCGAGCTAAACAATTAGCGGGAATCATCAATGGCCGTGGTGCTGCACTGAAAGATCTACCAAATTATCAAGAAGGATTTGATGTGATGATTATCTGCACAGGTGCGACGGGTGCCTTGGTTAATTCGGAGTTATATAATCAATTACTTCAGGGAGAAACGGACACAAAACTGCTGATTGATCTGGCCATTCCCAATAATATTGACCGAGAAGTAGTCAATGAGTTTAACGTCCAATATATTGAGATTGAAGACTTACGAAATCTTGCTAAAGAAAATCTCAGCTTCCGCCAGAATGAAGTGGTGAAAGGAAGAAAGATGTTGAAAAAGAAAATTAACTCCTTTACAGAATTACATCGACAGCGGCAGATTGTCAAAGCGATGAAAAATGTACCAGAAGAAATAAAGGCCGTAAAATCTCACGCAATCAATAAGGTCTTTAAAAAAGATCTGGAAAACCTAGATGAGGATACGAAAGACTTGATCAATCGAATGATGGATTACATGGAAAAACAATGTATCGGTATTCCTATGAAGGCAGTGAAGCAGTAGTAAAATTCCTAAGCCTCTCTTAACGCCTTTTCCATTTTATAGCGCAACTCTAGCGTGGTTAAACTCCCTGCCACGTCTCTTTCCCATCCTCCCCAAACGGGTAAATGTTCCGGCCAATTTCTACTAATTTTTGGATATAATTCCGGCAATGTCTGTAAACCGGCCATACTCAAAATTTTGCGGATATGCCAGTCTCCCCAATGGGTAGCATCCGAAGAATTTAACCAACTTTTTAATCGATTAAAAAACATTAGGGATAGGTCTGCTCCCCATTCATGTTTTCCTTGCTGCAGCAAAAAATCTAGCGGTGTATTCTCGGCTGGTAAAAATTTAATATCCTTAAATCCAGAGAGCGTTAGTTGGTGGTAAGTTGTCTGATTAAGGATGGAAATTAGCTGCAAAGGCGCAAAATCCTGCCACAGTTTTTCATCACTGTTTAAAAGCCAATGCTGCAAAATTAAAAGACTCCACGCTTCATCCTTATGGTGAGCGGCAGCATCCGAAACGGCGCTTAGTAGCAAAAAGGCGTACTCATTTTTAATAAATAATGGGAGCAATTCGTCGGCATTTAACCCCGTCAGATCGTACCAATAATTTAATGGTAATCGGTTGATCATTTGAGCTAGCTGACTTGCTTTGTTACCACTGCGGTAGAGTTGTGCACTTGCCTTTATACCATCTTTTATCATGATATCATCTACACCTCGAGGAAGCTTAATTTCTAAGAGCGATTGCTTCCCGGATTTTTTTATTTTGATTAATTTTTTTAATCGCACGAACATTCGCTGATTGAAAGAGGAGGTAGGGATCAGTGAGAGCAGAGAAGTGGCTGTTTTCTGAAGACCTTTTTGTTTAATTGTTAAATGGGTGGAAAGAAAAGGCTCGTCAACTTCTGACAATCCAATGCGTAGTGCGCCCAATAATTTTTTTCTAGTGTGGTTGTTTTCTTGTGGCCAAGTTTTTTTTAGTAAGGTGAGTGCTGCAGCAGGGTCGACGGATCTTTGATGTTTTAAGTAGGCTACTCTTTCTTTGGTATTTCCATTTTCCCAATCATCTAAAATTGGAATGTAATCTAGCGTTGCCCAATCGGGATTTTGGACCATCAGCCAACGACCTCGATCGCCGAGGACCGGAAAAAGTGCTTGCCAGATCTTTGGAGTTTTAGCGGCTTTATCTAAAATAATTGGAAGTGCTTCAGGCGGTATAGATTTATTATATTTTTTTAAAACAATGAGAAACTCTGAGAGGATAGGTAGATCATTTCTCTTTAAAATCATATTCAAATATTGAACAGCCCGTTTACCACAAATATTCGGTTGATTTTTTTGAGTAACTAGAGGCAGATTTCCATCAAAGTCTGCTGGTTGTATCCCTGCTTTTCTCATCATACTCATTGTCGCAGCAGCTTTTAAAACGAGATGAGCTGGGTCTTCTTCTTTGATTCCCATTGCTTGGAATTCCTTAATCATCTCTTCAGAGATTTTGCTACGATTTGTACCAACCAATCCTATTTTTACTAATGTTTTCCAG
>CAZYAC010000350.1:0-5252 GCA_964645475.1 uncultured Saprospiraceae bacterium
TAAATTCCATATAGAATAATGAAGACCCCATAAAGGATCATGATACTTAAATCGAGGGTGCTTAAGTTAAAATCTTTCATTTAATTGTTTTCTGTGAGGCTGTTTGAAATTAAAATTAGTTGCTAATGTAATGATAAATGTTAGTAGTAAAGAAAATCATTAAATTTTTCTTTTCCTTGATGCTTATTGCTTAAATTCGCCGAAGCATGGCAAAAAAAAACAAGCATAAAAAGATTTCTAAAAAAAGCGGAAAGAAAGCTCAAAATAAGGTCGCTAACCCGGTGGTTAAGTGGTTGCCTTGGATACTTGGTTTTCTTGCTTTTTTGTTATACGCCAATACCCTAGGCCATCAGTTTGCTTTGGATGATGCCTCTGCAATTACCGATAATTTGGTCGTAAAAAAAGGACTAGGTGGTTGGCCGGAGATCTTTACAACCAATTATCGTTTTGGTTATTGGAATAGTACTGGGACTTTGTATCGCCCGATCTCTTTAGCCGTTTTTGCTGCGGTTTGGCAGGTGAGTCCCGATAATCCATTTCTGTACCATTTGTTGAATGTACTGTTTTTTGCAGTTACTATTCTGGTGCTTTTTAAAACCCTTCGTGCCTTCTGGCCTCAATTACACCCGTACATCATCGCTGCCATTACAGTTATCTTTCTTACCCATCCGGTACACGTCGAGGTAGTGGCGAATATCAAAAGTCTAGATGAAATTTTAAGTTTCTTTTTTAGTTTATTAGCCATTCGATTTTATTTAAGATATTTGAAAGAAACGAAAAACGGATTTTTAATAGCAGCCTTAGTATTTTATACGCTTGCTTTGTTTTCAAAAGAAAATGCCATCACATTTTTAGCGGTCTTTCCTTTGATAGGTTTTTATTATTTACCAAAGCCTAAAGCTTGGTTAGTAACGAGTTCTTTATTCTTAATTCCGGCAGCCATCTACCTTATGTGTCGTTTTATGGTGTTGAACGCTGAAGGATTAGATGTATCTCCGTTGGATAATTTGTTGGTCGCTACCGATGGGCCAGTAGCGTGGTACGCTACCGCTATTTTATTAATTGGAAAATATTTATGGACTTTGCTGATTCCTTTAGAATTGGGTAGTGATTTTGGGTATAGCCAAATTCCAGCAACGGGTTTTGGAAATATTAAAGTGATACTTTCTCTGCTTACTTTAGTTGGGTTGGCTGTTCTAGGGGTTTTAGGATTGAAAAAAAGAAATAAAGTCGCCTTTGGTATCTTATTCTTTGGGATCACTTTTTCAATTTATGCTAATCTATTTATAACAATTGGGTCTTCTTATGGAGAACGATTTTTGTATGTGGCCAGTTTGGGATACGCTATTGCCTTGGTAATGACCTTGTATTATATTTGTGTAAAAAAATCTGGTACCAGTGAAAATGAAAAATTTAATCTAAAAAAATATGGAATTTTATTTGCAGTGACGGGACTTTTAGGATTGTTTTATTCCACCCAAACCTTCCTTCGAAATGCCGCTTGGTACAACTCTTATTCTCTTTATAAAACTGATATTGAAACAGCTCCTAACAGTGCTAAATTAAATTATCATTTAGGTTTGGAAGAAGTTAAAGAAGCACTCAAAGGAAAAGATAAAAACCAAAACTTAAAATTCCAGGAATCCGCTTTTTCTCATTTCCGTCGAGCGATTGAATTATATCCAACTTATGGAGATGCCTACGGGCAACTAGGACTGGCCTATTATCGACAAAAACAACCTAAAGAGGCGCTCGAAAATTACCGTACTGCTCTGCGTTATGACCCCAATGACTCAAAAACCTATAGTAATATGGGCGTTATTTATTTTGAAAATAAAAATTTTAAAAAGGCAGAAGAAGTGTATTTAAAAGCAGTAGAACTCGACCCGCGTTACATTGACGCTCGACGTAATCTCGGTAGTGTTTATGCACAGACCGGACGCTTTGATCAGGCGATCACCCAATTTTCTGAAGGCCTAGAACATGATCCTAACAACGCAACCCTAAATCTCTATCTAGGTTTTGCCTACCGAGATAAAGGAGATACAAATAATTCTAAAAAATATCTAGATCGAGCCTATCAGTTGGACCCGAGATTAAAGAGGTAATAAGCAGGAAAAATAATTTATTTAAATGAAATATTTCAAGTTTGAAGATTTACACGCTAAAAACCTTTGCGCCTTTGCGTCTCTGCGAGAAAAATCTATTTAACAAACAAACAAGAATCCAACAACATGAAAAAATACCAAGCAGCCATTTTCGACATGGACGGAACGATGGTTGACAATATGATGGTACACCACCGTGCCTGGCAAGCAAGCTTAAAAAAATTAGGAACTGATTGGCCGATCGAAAAAGTGATGCAAGAAATACACGGTGTCAACGAAGAGATTTTACACCGACTATATGGAGATCGTTTTACACGAACAGAACGCTTATCAATCAGTGCTGAAAAAGAAAAAGCATACCGCGAAATCTTCTTACCAGAAGTTAAACTAATCGATGGGTTAGAAATTTTTCTGAATAATTTACAAGCTGCTGAAATCCCTCTGGTGATTGGTACGGCTGCTCCCGCAGAAAACGCTAATTTTCTCTTAGATAATTTACCAATCCGTCCATATTTTAAAGCGATCTTTCATGCCGGAGACGTAAAAAAAGGAAAGCCAGATCCAGAGGTTTTCTTATTGGGAACTAACGCCTTAAAAATCGCTCCTGAGGAATGCATTGTTTTTGAAGATAGTATCACAGGAGCCGCTGCTGCCAAGAATGCAGGTTGTGCAACGATTATTGTGACGACCACGCATCAAGAAAAAGAGTTTGCAGAATTTGACCACATCCTCGGTTTTATCAAAGACTTTAGAGCGACAGAAACATTGATGAAGTATTTTGTTTGAGGTTCCGTTTTTATATCTCTTGTATTTTCTTCCACAAAGAAAAAATAACAAACGCAGATATTCCACTCACTACAAATGCCATGATCCCTTGCGAAATATTTCCATAAATAAAATATCCCGTTCCAAAGAGCGCTCCGTAAACCAAAAAACATCCTGCCACCATTCCCAAAATTTGAAGTGGTAATTTACCAGTATTGACTTCCTTAGAGGTTAAGTCTTGCTCTGAAATGGCTTTATCAATCACCGGTTGCCAACCACGAGCAGCTGGTTTTATTTTTTTATAAAAACTAACCAAGACCCCTTGATCAGTCGGTCGCGTCATAAAGGTGACGGCGACCCATGCAATGGTAGTTAAGCCAACGCTCGTGAGTAATTTTACGTGTTCAGCAATTTCCTCAAAACCTAACCTTTCGTGGACCAAATCCAAATAGATAGCGAGTAAAAAAGAAACGATCATCGCTGTCAATTCGCTGTAGGCATTAATCCGCCACCAAAACCAACGGAGGATAAAAATCAAGCCAGTGCCCGCTCCAATTTTTAATAAAATCTGAAAAGCATCTAAGGCACTTTCTAATTGTAAGGCAAAAAACGCAGAAAGAATCATTAAAAATAAAGTAGACCAACGTCCAACAGCAACCATTTCTTTTTCCGTGGCTTCTGTTTTATAAAACCTTTTGTACCAATCATTAACTACGTATGAGGAACCCCAATTTAGATGAGAAGAAATGGTGGACATATAAGCAGCAACCAATGAGGCAACCACCAATCCGAGTAAACCAGCTGGCAAATAAGTCAGCATGGCCGAGTAGGCCAAATCGTCTTTTATTTTGATGACATCAGGATCGATATGTGGGAAAGTCGCCGCAATCGAAGCCAAATCCGGAAAAACAACCAAGGAAGCCAAGGCGATAATTATCCATGGCCAAGGTCGCAAGGCATAATGCGCAATATTAAAAAATAGGGTAGCGGCCATCGCATTTTTTTCGTCTTTGGCGGCCAACATCCGTTGCGCCACATAACCACCTCCACCAGGTTCTGCACCTGGATACCAAACACTCCACCATTGTACCGCCAAAGGAATGATTAAAACCGTAATAAACATATCTCGGTCGTTAAAATCAGGAATTAAACTTAGCTTATCACTGACGTTGGGATGTGCCAATAGATTTTCTAATCCTTGAACTTGTGGGTGTTCCAAAATAACCCAAGCCGCCCAAATAGAACCAAGCATCGCAAGAAAAAATTGGATGAAGTCGGTGTAGATTACGCCCCGTAATCCACCGAGCATACTATAAATTACCGTGACAATTGATGCAATCGCCAGCGTCTCATAGGCAGATAATCCAAGTAGCACCGCGCCGATTTTAATCGCAGCCAAAGATACCGAGGCCATGATCATAATGTTGAAAAATACGCCGAGATAAAGGGCGCGGAATCCTCGCAAAAAACGAGCAGCTGGTCCGCTATATCGTAATTCATAAAACTCAAGATCCGTTAATACGCCTGAGCGTCGCCACAATTGGGCGTACACAAAAACCGTCAGCATCCCCGTCAGCAGAAAAGCCCACCAAGCCCAATTACCAGCGACTCCTTGGGTACGTACAACGTTGGTAACAAAGTTGGGTGTATCTGCAGAAAAAGTAGTAGCGACCATAGAAACCCCGAGCAACCACCAAGGCATATTCCGGCCAGAGAGAAAAAATTCAGCGGTGTCTTTTCCAGAGCGGCGGGCGACCAAAAGCCCGATACCAAGGGAGACAATAAAAAACAAAGCAATGATGGTCCAATCGAGTCCTGATAGCGTCATAGTAGTTTGATTCAGTGAAATGGTTGAATAACTTCAACAGGTGAAAGTCTGCAATTTGGAAAAAATCGTGGGTAATATACGGAGAATAATGGGAATGGAAATAATTTCTAGGACTGAGGAGCGTTTAACTGAGAGTCTATTTATCAATTTTGGAGGATTTCGTTTTTATTTTAAAATGATTGCACCATTGTTTTGAGATCATGTCAACGAAATCTACAAAGTCACCTGTTCTTAATAAAATAATGGTTTCTACCGAGTAATAGAATTTCGGTAGAAACCATTATTTTTTTATCATATTCAACAATTCAAAAAAATCACTTCACCAATCTCATCGTTTTCTCCTGTCCATCTCCATCCCGATATTGGATAAAATAAACACCATTGCTGAGTGCTGTTCCATCCCAATCGAAGCGATGACGACCTGAAGCAAGAGTTCCATAGTCTTTAAATTGAATCGTTTGACCAAGGGAATTGATCAAATTAATTTGAACGTCTTGAGCGGCAGCAATTAAATCAAGTTCTATGGAAAAATCGGTAGAAAATGGATTTGG
>CAZYAC010000351.1:0-5248 GCA_964645475.1 uncultured Saprospiraceae bacterium
GCTTGAATTTGTTATTGAAATTTCAAATTAAATTTGACACACTTTACTGAACAGTTCCCCGTCAGGCTATGGAGTGGACTCAATATTGAATATTCTTCTCTTTTTTAATCTTTCGAATCCCTTGATATTGAATTAATTACTTTCCAACGTACCACTTCGGTAATACCCATTCAAATCGTACAGCTAAGACTCTTAATACTATAACCAATAGACTGGTAATGATATACATGGTATCCACCGTTAAATTTGTTTTATTTAGAAAAAGAAAAATAATTCCTCCTAAAATACTTAAAGAGGCGTATATTTCTTTTTCAAAAATTAAGGGAACTTGATTACACAAAACATCTCGGATCACGCCTCCAAAAGCAGCACTCAAGGTTCCCAACAAAACACAAATAATAGGATGTAATCCTGCCAATAATCCTAATTCTACTCCAATGATCGTAAACAATCCTAGTCCCATCGCATCAAACAAAAACATGGTCTTCCGGAAATAGACCAGGTAAGGACGGCAGCTCATCGCAACAATCGCACCTGCAAAAATAATTAACGTATAATTTATATCCTGCATCCATCCTACAGGGGTACGCCCGATCATCACATCTCTCAATGTACCTCCACCCACTGCGGTCACCAATGCCAGAATCACTACACCAAACGGATCAAATCGTTTATTCATCGCAGCCAGTGCACCTGAAATGGCAAAAACAAAGGTTCCGAGATAATCCAATATTTGAAAAATATTAATTGTTTTAGTCAAAGTAGGATCGTGAAAAAACATAGGCTATTTATCGTAATCAGTATATATTAAAAAAATACCTCGTCGAGTTCAAAATGAGTACTCAACGAGGCAGGTGTTATTTTATGATTGTTGATTTGTTGAATCGTTGATTTGTTGAAAAAAATTTCGACGATTCAATAACTCAACAGAATTTAATTCTTGAAGTTGTTTAAAAATGAAGCACAACTTATTTTAGATATAAATTAAATTCAACTCGGCGGTTTTTCTCTCGTCCATTTTTATAGCGATTGTCCGCAATAGGTTGTGTTTCGCCATATCCAACGTAGTTCATTCGACTGGCACTGATTCCTTTGTTAATCAGAAAATCGTAACAAGATTTTGCTCGACTTTGGGAAAGTCTCTGATTCGTTTCAGCAGAACCAATACTATCGGTATGTCCATTGATGGATAAGTTGTAGTCAGGATATTTTTGCATCAAGGTTACAATCTGGTTCAAGATCGCGTTAGAAGAAGTTTTTAGAGTCGCACGAGCGGACTGAAATTCTATGTTAGAAACCGCTAGGTTTAGAATTTCTTTGTCTTCTACCGTTATCTCTGGGCAACCATTATTGGCAATCGTTCCTGCGCTGTTTGGACATTTATCATCTCCGTCAGGTACCCCATCATTATCACTATCTACTACTACTGGAACTGGGCAACCGCCATTACTGGCAGGACCTGCTTCGTTAGGACAACGATCATCTCCATCAGGAACTCCATCATTATCTCCGTCCATCACTACTGGTACTGGACATCCGCCGTTGCTAGCAGGACCCGCTTCTGCCGGACAATTATCTTCTCCATCAGGAACTCCATCATTATCCGCATCTTTTACTGGACAACCCTTTAATTCAATCGTACCAACTTCTTGAGGACATTCATCTTCTTTATCCATGACACCGTCACCATCTGTATCTGGGCAACCACCAAATTTAGCGAGTCCAGCTTCTGCAGGACAGTCGTCATTCTTATCTGCTACCTTGTCTCCATCCGCATCGGGGCAACCTTTTAATTCTATGGTTCCGGCCAATAAAGGGCAATCGTCCATTGCATCTGTGATTCCGTCACCGTCTGCATCTACTGGCTCAGGCTCAGCAGGTGTACCATTAAGGGCAAACATTAAACCCGCACCGTAAACGATCTGTTCTCGATTTTCGAGGGTGGTAAAACGGTATTCGGATTGAGCCTGTAGATAAATATGGGGGGATAACCGAAAATTTAAACCGACTCCAACTGGAAAGGCAGCACCATGATTATTAATGCCTGTAAAGGTTTCCAACTGATAACCTAACCCAGCCGTCAGGTAAGGGGTAAAGAAATAGTCTGCTGCGAAATAACCCAGCTGCCCTACCAGATCAGCGGAGAGATTCATCCGACTATTGAAAAGATCAGGAACCCCCGTTTCTCGTACATTGGCAGTACTGAGTCGAAAAGGAATACCTACATTAATAAATTTGTTTAAGTTTTTAAAGAATCCTAGTTCGGCTCCTCCAGTCGTTTCACTAAAATTGTCTGCGTGAAAAAGGTTGACACCATCTAATGGAGTAAGGTTATCCATCCAATTAGCCTTGGCCGTAATTCCAAAACGACCGTTTTGATTTTGAGCTGCTAAGGTTCCTATAATGGACAAGCAAATAAGTAAAATTAAAATAGATTTGTTTTTCATAATAAGCTATTTAAGTGATAGATTGTTTTTCAGACATGGGGTAAAATCTTTAAGTAGGTGTTCAAAAATTATATATGCGAATCAGGGCTAGTACACTGTGTACTAGCTTAAAATATTGAATATTCAGTATTCCTTCCCCTGATTATCTTTTAAATTTATGTATGTATTAAAATGTATAAATTAATCTTTTAGTCCTCTACCTTCTTTTTTAATTTTGCCTTCTTTATCTAATTTTTTCATCAGTCGATCTAGAATTCCATTGATAAAATCCTTACTCTTATCGGTACTATAGGATTTAGCTATTTCGACAAATTCATTCAGTGTTACTTTTGTAGGAATGGAAGAAAAAGTCATCAGTTCAATCAACGCCATTTTGATCAGTATCATATCCATAATAGCGACCCGATCAGCATCCCAATTTTTTAGAATCGGTTCGATGATGGCCAATAATTTTGCGTCATCGTGGTGGACGAGTTGGAACATTTTTTCTCCGAAGTCAATGACGGTTTCATCTCCTGGTCGATACTTATCCAAAAAGTCTGCTGCTTTGGGAAGACCTTTGATGGTTTTTTTGATAGTACCTATAACGAGGGATTTATCGTCGGGCCAGTTGGCAGAATAATCTTCAATAATTTCATTAAAGAGTTCGCTACTGGTGCAATGTTTATATAGTTTAAGTAAAATCTGTCGGTGACTTTCGTCGATATCCTCAGCAGTCAGATAGTTTTTATATTCATCGGTTTTAGCAAAGTCGAGATAGATTTTACGGACATTATCTTGATCTGTATGTTCATCAAATTGGAGCTTAATAATTTGTTGCTGTAAAATTGTATTAGTGGTGAGGGTATGAATTAAAGGATTGTGGTAGAGACGATCTGTAAAAATTTTATCCTCATCGGTGGGTAGATGTTTGACCAGACGTCGTTCGCGGTCTTTTTCTGCGTAACTGGTGATTCCAATCAGGAGGTAGAGATTGTAGAGGTACATATCGAAAGCCGACTGGATATTACCATGATAGCGACGGAGGGCTTCGGGATAGGATAGCTGTTCGTCTCGACTCATCGAGTACAGCATCTGCATGACTTTTATGCGGATATTTCTTCTGCTTAGCATTAGTGACGTTTCAAACAGCAGTTTAGGAGTTGTACAGGGTTTAAGACTATACAGTAATTACTCGGCAAAGAAAGTCATTTTTTTTAAATTCTCATGATTTTCTTTATTTTTTCGTTTAAAGAAAGTTTAGAAAACAAAAAAAGGATAAGCGAACTTAATCACTCATCCTTTTTTTATTCCAATTTATGGGTCCAACCTAATTCACAATTCCTAGATTTTCGTACGTGGGAAGCTTATTGATATGCCATTTATTGATGATCTTTCCATCCTTCCAAAGTACCACACCAGGATTGGATCTTACAATGGTTTTTAATAAAATATCATCGGCTTCATAAATCGGAAAACCTGCCTGTACACTATGTCGGAAGGCTTCAATGGTTTCTTGGCCAGCCCCACCCGCCAAGCCAAAAAACTTGACTCCACTGGCTTCTGCCTTTTTGGCCATTGGCGAAATTTTGGTACGGTAGGCTTCTAAAAACGACTCTTTATCTGTTTTTAATTTATAAGAAACGACCATCAAAGAATAGCCGGGTTCATTCAATACACTCGGAGCCATTTCATTCCCATCTGCATCGCTAAAGTCAAAATCGCTGATCTTGCTCGGCTCCATTGTTGGCTTGGTTTTGATTTGGTCTAGCACTTCAAATTCCGTCTTTGGATAGTCTTTAAAGTTTTTTATATAAGTATTATAGGGCAATTTTATTTCTTCTCCAGTTTCTTTATTTTTCATCAAATAATGAGTGACTTTGATACTGCTTGCCGCCTCTTCTTCCAACGCTCTTTGCGTTCTGACATCTGCTCCTTTTTTAAACGGACGGAAATCTGTCCCAGGAATATTCCACATAAAATTTGAAAAGCAATAAAATAACAAGGCAACCAAGGATACCCCCAAAATTCCGTTTTGAACTTTGTTCGAAAACAAGGAATGCATACTTTTACTACGTAACACAAAATAGATCGCAGGAATCATTAAGAATAAATCCTTCTGAAAGGATATTTTTGGTTTTAATTTTAGAAAATCCCCAAAACAGCCACAGTCTGTTACCTTCATATTCGTCTCCACGTAGGGACCCCATTGCCCGAATGAAAAGAAATTTACATCCTGTGGTACATAGCCGGTGAGAAAAGTAAATCCAGTCAAAAAAGTAAAGAAAAAGACGATACCCAAGAATAACCATGCGGTCAATTTGGGACGATTACCCATAATTAGCATCAACCCGAGAATAATTTCCAATAAAATCATAATGACGGAAAAAGCCACAACATAATTGGCTAAAAAAGGAAAAATCGGCGTAATAAAGGACATCCAAGTCTCTTCAAACACATAGACGAACTCGGCAAAATACTGTTCCATTTTATAGGCGGTACCTAAAGGATCTACGGCTTTTACATATCCTGAAAAAATGAATAATACGCCACAAAAATACTGTGCGTAAGACATGATCCAACTTTTTGGTTTTCGATAACCAAATCCAATACCCAACAATAATATTAAAGCCGTAATGGAAACTCCAATAATTAACTGAGGAAGAGTAATACTAATATTTGACATACAGAAGTTATTTAAAAGTATATAGATAATTTACTGGCAAGTCATTGAACACACTGTGCAATAAATTTTTCAATCCTGCCAGCAGGCGGGCGCAAAAATGGGATTACAACAAAGAAGTCTAGTAATCAGCGCAAAA
>CAZYAC010000352.1:0-5222 GCA_964645475.1 uncultured Saprospiraceae bacterium
TTTTAGAAGTTTGTAAATTTGATTTATTAAAAAACATAGTTAGTTCACCTTATAATGAAGCCCGCCGAATAAGCTGACTTGGGATAGATTCTTGAATTGGTTTTCGGTTCTTAACAAATTCAGCTGCCTTGATACCCATGACTTCGAAATCAGTAGAAAAGGTTGTAATACCTCCACTAATAATTTCTTTTACAGGACTATTGTTATTTGCAACGCAACCAATATCTTTTCCTAATTCAAAATTTTTCGTTTTTGCATCTTTAAGTATACTCCATAAGTCACTATCACCAATGGTATAATAGACAGTGCTTTTTTCTAAGATTCCTGGTTCGTAGTGGCTAAGAATAGACCCCTTAATGTCGGTATCGTTTATAAATCGTTTAAAGGCACGAAGAATTCCCTTTGGATAGTCTGAATTGGGTTTAAAGAAAAATATAATCTGGCTATACTTTCGGATGCTTTCTTCGAGCTCTAGAAGTGCAAGGTAGGTGGCAGTCTCAAATTCTTGAGTTATATGGGAAAATGGACCATCCAGATTTTGATATCGATCTACGATTAATAGTTTATTTCGGGGGATTTTATTTAAAGGGATCGTAGATCGTGGGTGCGGAATGGGAGCAACTACATACATACCATATTTGCCTACGATGTTACCGATAATGGTTTCGAATATTTCCATATTATAATGGTGGAAATAAACATCTACTTGAATATTTTCTCCAACGCCTTTTCTAAAGGCATTGTAAAACGTTTCCTGAAAGGGATGAAAGGCGTATAATAATAAAGCAACCTTCATGGTTTGTTCGGTGGCTTCATTAACAACAAAATAACCCAGTCTTTTTTTAGATTCGATTAAGCCTCTTTCTTTTAAATCATCGTAGGCTTTTACGATGGTTTTCCGAGCAAACCCTAATTCTCGTACCATATTATTTACAGAAGGTAACATGCTACCCTGGGTAACGATCCGCTCGTCAATGGCATTAATTATTCCATTTACCAACTGTTCATGCTTGGAATAACTAGTTATTTCTTCTAATTCTTGGACTTTTTTGAAAATGGTGACCATTGTTATACCTCTAAGTTAGATTTTGCTTCCGTAAGTGTATAAATTACACATTGTACTATGCTATACTATGCTACTGAAAGACAAACTTAAAGAATTTATTTTGGAATAAAGAAAAAAAACCATATAAAATTACAAATGGAGAAAAGGAAATAAGAAGGCTAATTGGGTAGGGATATTTCAAGTTTTGGTGAATTATGGAGGTTCACTTCCAGTAACTATCATGAAATTGTATTAAGTGTTTTGTAGTCAATCTATTAAACAATGAAATTTATATAAATTAAGGTGGTGATTTAGGCTAGTTTTTTTGCGATTTACAAGTCTGTTAACTTATCCAACAAATTTTTTATATTTGTTGAATATTAACACTATAACCAATTACACTATGTCAAATTTTAATTCTAATCGAGGTTCCGTGCGAGGTGGTAATGGTTTTATGGCCAAGGTAGGAATCTTTGTGCTGCTGGGGGCTGGTTTATTATGGCTCTTTAATACCTTTACGGGCCAGGATTTATCTTTTGAAGAAGCCATAGAAAATGTGACCAAACCTGCTCAAAACCATCCTAATAATAACCAAGGGCCCCGTGGTCCAAGTGAACCGGCTGATGTATCGGAGGTAGCGGACGAAGTATTACCTACAATTAACTTGGGTAAGTTGGTTAAACATAGTTATTACGCTTTATCTTATGTAGAAGAACATGAACAACCAGAGTGGGTGGCTTATGAGTTGACCAGGGAGAATTTATACCCAAATGCTAAAAGACAGGATAATTTCCGTCCTGATCCACGAGTACCAAAAGGTTCGGCCTCCAAACGAGATTATAGAGGTAGTGGATACGATCGGGGACATCTTGTTCCTGCTGGTGATATGACCTTTAGTAAAAAAGCGATGTCTGAAACCTTTTTTTTATCCAATATGAGTCCACAAATTCGTAATTTTAACGGTGGAATTTGGCGGGAATTAGAAGAATCCGTGCGGTATTGGACTAAAAAATTTGGACGTCTTTACGTGGTGACAGGACCGGTATTGACTGGCGAAATACGAGAGAAAATTGGTGGCAATGGGGTTTCAGTACCTGATCAGTATTATAAAGTCTTACTGGATTTGGACAAACCTGAGATCAAAGCCATCGGTTTTTTAATACCCAATGAAGTTAGCGTTGATCCGTTAAAGGCTTACGCCATTCCCATCGACGAAATTGAGGAGCTTACAGGATTAGATTTTTTTACGAATATTATCAATGATCCTCAACTGGAAGCGAAGCTAGAAAAAGGGTATAATATTCGGCAATGGAGTTTCAGTAAACGAAAATACGAGCAGCGAGTTCAGAAATGGAATAAACGATAAACGAAATTAAATTCACAGAAAAGAAAAATAACACCCAATCCTATAAAATTATTAATAGCGAAATATGTCAAAACAAGCAACATTCTTACAAAATATTCAAGACGGATATACTTTTAAAGGACGTTTTATTAATTTGGGCGGTGCCATGTTGGATGGCGAAGTAATACCAGACGCCATGGTCCGTTTACCATTGAAAATGATGAACCGTCATGGACTTATTGCTGGCGCAACGGGGTCTGGAAAAACAAAGACTTTACAAATATTGGCGGAACAGCTTTCTACACAAGGTGTACCGGTATTACTAATGGATGTAAAAGGTGATTTAAGTGGAATTGCGGTTCCTTCTGAAGGACATCCGAAGATTGATGAACGCCACGCTAAGATCGGAATTCCCTTTAATGCAGGTGATAGCCCAGTGGAATTTTTGACCCTGTCAGATGAAAAAGGAGCCCGTCTTCGAGCTACTGTGACGGAATTTGGTCCAACCTTATTTTCGAAAATTCTTGAACTAAACAATACACAAAGTGGAATTGTATCTATTTTGTTTAAATATTGCGATGACAATGAATTAGCGTTACTAGATCTTGATGACTTCAAGAAAGTATTACAGTACGCAACAGGTGAAGGACGTAAAGAATTGGAGGCAGAATACGGTCGTATATCTACCGTTTCTGCTGGATCAATTTTAAGAAAAATTGTAGAGTTAGAACAGCAAGGAGCAGATGTGTTTTTTGGAGAGACCTCTTTTGATGTGCAAGATTTACTCCGCACTCGCGAAGACAAGGGAATTGTTTCTATTTTACGATTAACAGATATTCAAGACAAACCAAAGTTATTTTCCACTTTTATGTTACAGATGTTGGCCGAGGTTTATGCAACTTTTCCCGAAGAAGGAGATAGCGATAAACCCAAACTGGTCATATTTATAGATGAGGCTCATCTTGTTTTTGACGAGGCCAGCAAAGCCTTACAAGATCAGATTGAGTCAATTGTCAAATTAATTCGTTCTAAAGGAGTAGGACTATATTTTGTTACTCAAAATCCAACGGATATTCCAGATGAAGTATTGAGTCAATTAGGATTAAAGATCCAACACGCATTACGAGCATTTACCGCAAAGGACCGAAAAGCCATCAAATTGGCTGCCCAGAATTATCCAGATTCTGAATATTATGATACTGCCTCGATATTAACGGAATTAGGAATCGGTGAAGCACTCGTTACCACGCTTAATGAGAAAGGGATTCCGACACCCCTAGCCCATACCATGTTAAGAGCACCACAGAGTCGAATGGACGTATTAACCAAACACGAAATAGCAGCGGTTATAGATCAGTCCGAAGTTATTGATAAATATAATGAAGTTATCAATCGGGAAAGTGCTTATGAAATTTTATCGGGTAAAATTGAAGAGGCACAGGAAGCGGAGCACAAAGACAAAATGAATACCCAGAAAAAGAAAGCGCGTAAAGGCAAGGCGGAAAAATCTACCTTAGAAAAAGTGGTTTCCAACACTACTACTCGACAAATTGGTCGTACGGTAGCTCGGGAGCTGACGCGTGGCCTACTTGGAGTTTTAGGCATTAAAACTTCTACCCGGCGTAGAAGTCGCAAGAAGACAGGTTGGTTTTAGTTAGATGTGCGGATGTGAGAGTTTTTTGATTTGTGGATATGGATATTTTAAATTTTAGGTTAATGAAGTGCTATTAATCAAAAGATTTCCTTGATGTTTGTGCATCGAGTAGACATGATAGGAGTTTGACTGAAATTTATGATCTCACGGATCACTGTTTCACAAAGTATAGCCTTAAGCGGATATTCCGATGGCTCCTCTTCGCGGAGTTTTAGTTTTAAATCTGTAAAGGAGAATACTTCTAGCAGAGGTCAGGACGTTCTATAGATAGATGTCCTGGCCTTTATATTTTATGGCGATGACAATAGCATAGTATTTAGTAATTTTGCAGGAAAATAAATATCGAATGGCAACGACCAATAATATAGATACAAAAAAGCCTTTTCAGTTTAAGCAGTTTATGGTTAATCAAGAGGATTGTACGATGATGGTGGGAACAGATGGCGTTTTATTAGGTGCTTGGGCTGATGTGACCAACGCAAAAAAAGTATTGGATATAGGTACAGGAACGGGTTTGATTGCCTTGATGATGGCTCAGCGGCTTCCAGAAGCAGAAATCCATGCAGTAGAGATTAGTCAAGAGGCTTGTGAGCTAGCACGTCAAAACTTTGCTGGAACAAAATGGTCGGAACGTTTGAAGGTTTTTAACGCTCCAGTTCAGGATTTTGCAAAGTTTGCCGATCATCGTTATGATTTGATTGTTAGTAATCCTCCTTTTTTTAGTGGAGGGACCTTTTCTAGTAATGAAGATAAGAATCTGATGCGCCACACTGTCAGGTTGCCTAATGGTGACCTATTGCATGCGGTACGACGGTTGTTGAGTAAATCTGGTCGATTCGTGGTGATCTTACCGTATATCGAAGGATTACGCTTTGAAGAAATGGCACAGCAATATCATTTCTATGTTACGAAGAAAACCAGCGTATTGCCGGTAGCAGGAAAACCTGTGGAGCGATTATTATTGGAATTTGCCTATGAAGAGCAGCCTTTGGAAGAGCGAACCTTAGTGATTGAAACAGATAAACGGCATGTTTATACGGATGATTATGTTGCGCTGACCAAAGATTTTTATTTGAAAATGTAATCCTAGGAACTTAGAGGGTAAGTTCTACTGATTAGAAAGATTGAATTAAAGAAAAAGAGACGTTCAAAATGATTGAGCGTCTCTTTTTCTATGT
>CAZYAC010000353.1:0-5201 GCA_964645475.1 uncultured Saprospiraceae bacterium
TTTTTATTCAACAACTATCAGGTCCCTTTACTTAATAAAGTTACCGCAGTGTTGTTACACAACTTGTTAAATAAAACATAAATCTCTCTTACACGGTTAAACATAAACTTAAAAAGTAATACTACAAAAATAAACAAAAAGTTTTAAACAAGACGCTTTAATTAAAAAAATATAAAACTTTAACACTTTGTAATCAAAAATATCATTGTTCCTTTTTTAAGAAAGAATTAGATCCTAAAGCATTAAAAAAGGTTACTCAAGTAATTGAATAACCTTTTTTAAAATTCTTCACAACAAAATTTATGCAAAAATCACCCCTCCACCACCGTCTTCTCCAACCCCACCGCCGCCTGCAAATCTCCTAAAATCTGCTGAACCACTTTCATCGATCGTACTCCGTCTTTTACCAAAATAAAATGCTGTACAGACTTCTTAAACGACAACCCTTTTTCCGCTCCATTGATCGTCACGTAGCGCACCAAATCCTGAAACAAACGAGTCTCAAAAAACGGAGATTGAGGATTGCTGATAAAGTAGCAACGGAGTTTTCTATTTTTATAAATCAATCGCTCGAAACCTAATTGCTTACATTGCCAACGTACGCGAAGTCCTTCAAACAACATCAGAACAGGAGCGGGAATTGGACCAAAACGATCTCCCATTTTCTTAGTAAACTTGGTCAGTGCTTCTTCTGATTTTAAATTATCTAACTCCGTATAGAGGTTTAGCCGTTCTTGAATATTAGAAATATAATCGTCTGGAATCAGCATCTCTACGTCCGTATCTACCTGTACATCGCGTACATACTTGCGTTCTTTTTCTAGGTCGTCTTTAAATAAATCTTTAAAATCCGTTTCTTTTAATTCTTGAATGGCTTCTTCTAAAATCTTTTGGTAAGTTTCATAACCAATGTCAGAAATAAAACCACTCTGTTCTCCACCCAGTAAATTTCCCGCACCACGAATATCCATGTCCCGCATGGCAATATTAAAACCACTCCCGAGATCAGAAAATTCTTCAATCGTTTTGAGTCGCTTACGAGCGTCGGCCGTCAAGGCCGATAGCGGCGGACTAAAGAGATAACAATACGCTTTTTTGTTGCTACGCCCAACTCTTCCTCGCAATTGGTGAAGATCACTGAGACCAAACTGATTCGCATTATTGATAATGATGGTATTGGCGTTGGCGATATCTAGTCCTGTTTCGATAATATTGGTACAGACCAGTACATCGTATTTTCGGTTGATAAAATTCAATAAGGTTCTTTCTAATTTTTTCGCTTCCAATTGTCCATGTGCGGCAGCCACATCTACATCTGGGCAGAGTCGCTGAATCATCGCCGAAATATCTGGTAACGACTTTACCCGATTGTGCACAAAAAAGACCTGACCACCCCGGTTGACTTCATAATAGATCGCGTCTTTGATCAGTTCAGGATTGAAGGTTCGTACTTCGGTATGAATGGGTTGTCGATTAGGCGGTGCAGTACGGATCACCGAAAGGTCGCGCGCAGCCATCAAAGAAAACTGCAAGGTTCTTGGAATCGGTGTTGCCGTCAGCGTCAGGGTATCAACGTTTACTTTTAAGGTACGTAGTTTTTCTTTTGCCGCAACACCAAATTTTTGTTCTTCATCAATCACCAACAACCCTAAATCTTCAAAACCAACCTTTTTATTTAAAATTCCATGCGTACCAATGATGATATCAATTTTGCCTGCTTTTAGATCTTCAAAAATAGCATTCTTCTCTTTCGTAGATCGGAAGCGATTGATATAATCTACCGTGACTCCAAAAGGTTCCAATCGATCGGTAAACGTCTTAGCATGCTGTAAAGCAAGGATCGTAGTTGGTACTAGGATAGCCACTTGTTTACCATCTAACACGGATTTGAAAGCCGCCCGAATGGCAATTTCCGTTTTACCAAAACCCACATCACCGCAGATCAGCCGATCCATTGGATGTGGTTTTTCCATATCATTTTTTACATCTTGTGTTGCGGTCAATTGGTCAGGCGTATCCTCGTAAATAAACGAAGCTTCCAATTCTGTTTGTAGATAGCTATCTGGTGGAAAAGCATGTCCTTCAGAAGCACGACGTTTGGCATAGAGTTTAATTAATTCTGCCGCAATATCCTTTACCTTTTTCTTGGTCTTACGTTTTAGGTTGGACCAGGCATCTGAACCCAATTTATGCAATTTTGGAGCGGTTCCTTCTTTTCCGACGTATTTAGAAATTTTGTGTAAACTATTAATACTGACGTAGAGTACATCGTTATTTTTATAAATCAGTCGAACTGATTCCTGTACGTGACCGTTAATGTCTATTTTTTCCAAACCAGAATAACGACCAATACCGTGATCAATATGCGTGACAAAATCACCTACGTGTAGTTCACGCAATAAGCGCAGGTTAATCGCCTGGTCTTTGGTAAAACCTCGTCGTAATTTATATTTATGAAATCGCTCGAAAATTTGGTGATCCGTATAACAGGCAATGTTCAATACTCGATCAATAAATCCCTGATGAATCGCTTTGGTAATTGGATGGAATTTTACGTCGGCTTTCAAGTCTTCAAAGATCGCTTCGAATCGCTGAAACTGTCGTGGATTTTCCGTAAACAAATAAGTCTCTATTTTTTCTTTTTGGTTTTTACCTAAATCTTCAATCAGTAATTTGAAATTTTTATTAAAACTCGGTTGCGGTTTACTATCAAAATCAATCGTCGTCTCTACCGGAACCGTTTGCTTGGTATTGGTCAGAAAAAATAATGGAAAATCAGCTACGTCATCTAATACTTCATTGGGTCGAATAAAGGCTCTTTCACGGAAAAGTTCGGCGAGTTCTGATTCGTTGGTGGCCGAAATGCCTTCAGCGAAAGCTTCCGCTTTTTCGAAACAAATTTGCAATTTATCGACCAATAGTTGGTAGTCTTTCATCCAAATGGCGGTCTCTTTCGGTAATACGCCGAACAGGGAAACTTTCTGCTCTCGAGAAAATCGGGTATTAATATTGGGGACGATAGAGATGCTGGCAATATTGCGTAAAGATTCCTGAGAGGTAGGATCGAAAACACGGATACTTTCTACCTCATCATCAAATAATTCAATTCGATACGGCCATTCGTTTCCGTAAGAAAAAATATCAACGATACCTCCACGAATAGAAAACTGTCCGGGTTCGTAGACAAAGTCGGTACGTTCAAAACCGTATTCTACCAATATTTCTATAATAAAATCCACGTCCATCTTTTCGCCCTTGACCATTCTGATTTTTTTTTCGGCAAGGACGGACGGTGCGACTACTTGTTCAAAAAGTGCTTCTGGATAAGTAATGATTAATTCTCCGAGGGCGGAGGATTCTGTAATTTTATTGATCGTTTCGGTACGTTGAAGGACGTTGGTATTGTTGAGTTGATCAAAATTGGCTGGTCTTTTAAATGAATCAGGAAAGAAGTGTACCGGCTTTTTGCCAAGGATATTGGCGAGGTTATTTTGTAGATATGCGGCCTCTTCTTTGTCGTTACAAATAACGAGATGAAACTGCGGAGCGGCCAGATATGTTCCCGCCAAGACAAAGCTATCCAGTGCGCCTACTACTCCGATAAGTTGTGTTCGGGGCGGTGAAGACGTTGAAAGTTGAGCGACAATTTTTGCGACGCGTTTGTCTTCGCGATATAGAGCAATTAAGCGTTCCAGATTCTGCACGTTACAAAGATACTTTTTTTTGGCTGGTTAGCCAGTTGGCTATTGGCTAGTTGGCTTCCCTCAATTGCGAAGACACTGCGCTAAAAGAAAGCCAACAGGCCAATGACCAATCAGAAAATAGTTTCTCCTCTTTCCAATAATCTTACCTTTACCAAAAAAAACATGCTCAATATCGAAATCAAAGCTCGGACTCATCAACCTGATCATATCAAGTCTATTTTAGAAAATCTCAAAGCCGACTATCAGGGAATTGATCATCAGATTGACACCTACTTCACGGTATCGGACGGACGATTAAAATTACGTCAGGGGAATATTGAAAATAGTCTAATTTTTTATCAACGACCCAATCAAGCAGGACCAAAGGCATCCAACTTTTTATTATACCATCCTGCTAAGGAAAATAGTGGTCAACTAAAAAAATTACTGAATACTGCTTTAGGAAAGAAAATCGTAGTGGATAAACAACGAGCGATCTATTTTTTGGATAATGTAAAATTCCATGTGGATCAAGTAGTTGGATTGGGGGACTTTGTAGAAATCGAGGTAATGGATAAAAAGGAAACGGGAAATATTGCGGTTTTAGAAAAACAGTGTGAAAAGTATATGGAGTTATTTGGAATTGAGAAGGAGGATTTGGTCGACGGGTCTTATAGTGATTTGTTGAAAGAGTAACGTAACTAATAAATCCACCATAGACTGACGGCTATGGTGGATTCTAAAAAGCAAAAAATTAAATTATATGTGAAGGCTACTCTGCGGAACAACAAGCATAGAAACCTTCTCTACAGGTAGTATTACATGGTGTATCATTATGTCCATAAGCGCCACCACAAGAGGTGGAACCAAATCCTCCTGAATCACAGGTTTTGACAATAGCGTTACCAACACAATCACAACCTAATGTTCCTGGCGGCTGAGACGTTCCCGGTTCGCCACCAGCACTTTGCAGGTTAGTATTATCTTCTCGTAAAACAGCACTATTTTTTTCAATATTTAAATCGACCGTAGTTCGAGCCAACCCAAATCCACTAATGACTAATCCTTCTTCATCTACTTTTAAATTATCATTCGCATCAGAAAAACGTAGAGAAAATCTTCTGGAGGAGTCTACATCATTAACGATAAGTTGATTATGAAAATAAAAAATCTGCGCTTTATTAATTATTTCTTTGAATAATGGGTTTTTCAATTTTTTAGTTTGAAATTTATAAAGCATTGTTTTTTTGTCAAAATCTGCATTTTTTACGAATACTAATAATTGATGATCATCCGTAGATCGCATATAGACCTCCCCATAGATGACCTCTCCTTGTTGAAAATCTAATTTCCCAGTGTTAAACTTAGTCATAATGTCCGTGGCGTTTTCAATTTCAAAAGAGGTTGGTTCTTCTTTTGAACAAGACATCATAAAAACACCAAGGAAAAGGATTCCTAAAACAAGAAATTTTAAATTTTTCATAAAGTTTTAAATTTTAAAAAATAGTAGCATTAATG
>CAZYAC010000354.1:0-5114 GCA_964645475.1 uncultured Saprospiraceae bacterium
GTCATAAATGGCACAAAAATCATCTGACTTTAATGAGGCACCACCAACTAAACCACCATCGACATCTGGCTGACCGAACAATTCTACTGCATTCGCGGGTTTTACACTACCGCCGTAAAGGATAGAACAATTATTAGCAGTTTCGCTATTGTATTTTTCTGCGATCATTTGACGTATTTCTCGATGCATTTCTTGCGCTTGCGCAGGACTGGCTGTAACACCGGTTCCAATGGCCCAGATTGGTTCGTAAGCAATAATTAATTTTCCAAAATCAGCAGCAGAAAGGTGAAAAAGGCTTTCTTTAATTTGATTAGCAACGTAAGAAACATGGGTACCTGCTTCTCGGATTTCTAATCTTTCTCCACAGCAAAAAATCGGGGTCAAACCATTTTCTAGTACCGTGTTTACTTTTTCAGCCAATAATTTGTTAGACTCATGAAAATATTCTCGTCGTTCGCTATGCCCTAATATTACATGGGTCACTTCTACTGATTTCAACATATCCAAAGATGTTTCTCCGGTATATGCACCAGCTGCTTTTTGGTGACAATTTTGAGCGGCTAAGAACATGTGCGATTTATCTTTGATTATATCTCCCACCGCTTTTAAATGTATAAAAGGGGTAGATAGAATCATGATTGCATCGGATGCGATCGAATTTTCCGATAAACTACGAGCCAGCGCTAATCCTTCTTCGTAATTTTTATTCATTTTCCAGTTGCCAGCGGCAATATTTTTTCTTGACATTTTTTATTATGAGTTATGAGTTATGAGTTTAATGAAGAATTTGTTAATGTAAAATTAATAATGCACCTAATTCGTGAAGGTGTTTTGAGACATTAATTGGTCAAAATAATAAATACATTAGCGGGACATTATTAATTAAAAAATTATTCATTCTTCATTATTTTACCTTATCAAAATTCCAAGTCTCCATTAATTTCTTCGTGCCAATTAAGGCCGTGTTTTGCTAATTTATCCAAAAATGGATCTGGATTGAATTCCTCTACATTATAAACGCCAGGTCGCATCCAATGACCATTGAGCATCATCATGGCCCCTGTCATAGCTGGAACACCAGTGGTATAGCTCACTCCCTGCGCCCCAGTTTCATTAAAGGCAGATTGGTGACTACAGTTGTTCCAAATATAATAAGTTTTTTCATTTCCGTCTTTGATTCCTCTGATACGACAACCAATAGAAGTTTCGCCGGAATAACTATCCCCAAGACTTCCAGGATCCGGCAAAACGGATTTTAGGAAATTAAGCGGTACGATTTCTATTCCTTGATAGAGAACAGGATCAATGCGAGCCATCCCAATATTTTGAATAACTCTTAAATGGGTCAAATATTCTTGACCAAAGGTCATCCAGAATCTAGCGCGCTTAAGGGTTGGAAAATTTTTAACTAAAGATTCTAATTCTTCGTGATATAAAAGATAGCTATCCCGTTTTCCGATATTGGGATAATTCAATACTTCCTTAAATTCAAAGGGTTCGGTTTCTATCCAATTGCCGTTTTCCCAGTAGCGTCCTTTTTGGGTTATCTCTCGAATATTAATTTCTGGATTAAAGTTGGTGGCAAAGGCTTTTCCATGATCTCCTCCATTGCAGTCAACAATGTCGAGAAAATGCATTTCGTCAAAATGGTGTTTGGCAGCAAATGCCGTAAAAATACTGGTAACTCCTGGATCAAAACCACAGCCCAATAAGGCCATCAATCCTTTTTCTTTAAACCGATCTTGATAGGCCCATTGCCATGAATATTCAAATTTTGCTTCCTCTTTCGGTTCGTAGTTGGCGGTATCCAGATAATGAACATTGGTTTCTAGGCAGGCGTCCATGATGGTTAAATCCTGATAAGGCAAGGCAACATGAATAACCAGTTTTGGCTGAAAAGAGTTAATTAAGGCGACTAGTTCTGGAACGTTTTCAGCATCAACTCTTGCCGTCTGAATCGATTGTCCTGTCCGCTTTTTCACGTCCGCAGCAATGATATCGCACTTTTTTTTAGTCCGACTGGCAAGCATGATAGAAGAAAAGACACTAGGATGTTGAGCACATTTCAGCGTGGTCACTCGACCTACACCACCTGCGCCAATAATTAGAATTCTTGACATGGTCTTTATTTGTTTTCAGGTTATCACTCATAATTACAGGGCATCTCTTCCATCTTCTATATCCCAGTCTCCAAAAGTCCGCTTGACTAATCATCAGATCGGACAGGGAGTAGCTTCAAACGCGCAAATGTCCAGTAGTATGGTTATTGTTTCAAAAAAAAGACAAATCTAAGATTATTTTTTAATTAGACCATCCATCTGTATTTCTGGTGCCATAACGAGCTCTTACCATCCGGTCCTTTCCCTGTAGGTCTTTGCGTTTTTCAATGTCGAAAAATCCTGCTTTAAAACAAAGCGCTTCAACTTCAGTTGCATTGTATTCGTTGGTTTCGAAATATAACCATCCACCTTTCACCAAATGTTCTTTTGCAAATTCAATGATAGTTCGATAAAAGATCAAAGGGTCTTCGTTGGCAACGAACAAGGCAATTTCCGGTTCATGAGCCAAGACATTTTCGGCCATCAATGCTTTTTCCTGAAGAGGAATATAAGGTGGATTGCTGACAATAATTTCGTAACTCGGTAGTGGTGTCCAGTTTGCTTTATTCAGAATATCTATTTTTTGAAAACTAACCTCCGTTTGATTTAAATGAGCATTCTCCTGAGCGATTTTCAGAGCTTCCTCACTAAGGTCGAGTCCAAATACTTCGTAATTGGGAGCTTTTGCTTTTAAGGTAATGGGAATACAACCACTCCCAGTACCTATATCTAAAATTCTTAAGTTCTGTCGTTTCGAATGATCTTCTAAAATCCAAGCAACGAGTTCTTCTGTTTCAGGTCGAGGTATTAGGACCCCAGCGTTTACGTGAAATTTCAAATCATAAAAATAGGTCATTCCAACAACGTATTGGACAGGTTCATGCAAAAGTAGTCGCTGTTGAATATCTTTCAGTTTTGTAATTTGAGTTGAAGTTAACTCCTCTAATCGAGAAAAATTAGTGACTGAAAAAACGTCTTCGAAAACGATTCTGGCCATATAAAAAGCTTCCCTTTTGCCAAATTCCGGTTCCAATGATCCTACTAATTCATGGTGGGCCTCTTTAATCGTCATCCAAGTCTCATTTTAAAATCTTGATAATTAAATTTTCGCAAAACAGTTAATTTTCCCTTTTGATCAATGATCGCAAAATCCGGATGTTTAACCCCATTAAACATCGTGGTTTTAACCATCGTGTAATGCATCATATCTTCCAAGATGATTGGATCACCTACTTTTAATGGTTTTTTAAAATAATAATTTCCCACATAATCTCCGGACAAACAACTAATGCCTCCTAAGCGATAAACATAATCGCTTTTATCAACCGTTCCTTTGATATCTGGCAGATAAGGCATCTCCAAAGTATCAGGCATATGAGCTGTAAAACTTACATCTAATATGGCTGTTTTGACTCCATGATTATGGGTAATATCTAGCACCCTAGTTCTTAAAAATCCTGTTTCCCAAGCAATGGCACTACCTGGTTCTAAGATAATTTCTAGTTGATGTTTTTTCTTAAATTTTTTTAGAATTTTTATCAAATGATTGACGTCATATCCTTTACGAGTTATCAAGTGACCACCCCCCATATTTATCCAATCGATTTGTGAAAGTAGAGGACCGAATGATTTTTCAATTTTAATCAGTGTTTTTTCGAGGGCATAAGAATCAGATTCACAGAGATTATGAAAATGTAATCCAGTGATACCTTCAGGTAATTTTTTTCCAATATTGGCAACCACTTCTCCGAGTCGACTTCCTGGTGCACAAGGATTATACAATTCTATTTCAACTTCTGAATATTCTGGATTTATCCTCAATCCGAATTTAATTTTTGTTTTTTTATTGGCCTTTATTTTCGGATAAAACTTTTTAAATTGAGTAATTGAATTAAAAGTAATATGGCTACTACGATTTAAAATTTCATCAAACTCTTCTGGCAAATAGGCGGGTGAATAGGTATGAGCTAGCGTACCCATTTCTTCAACGCATAAACGAGCTTCCCAGAGTGAGCTAGCGGTCGCGCCTTTCAAATACTCTTGGATAATTGGAAAAATCTGCCAATTTGCAAAAGCCTTAAATGCTAAGATTATATCCACTCCAGCTTTTTCTTGGACGCGCTTTAAAAGTTTTAAATTTTTACGCAATTTCTTTTCTTCCAATACAAAACAAGGAGAAGGAATGGTTGAAATTTTAGGATTAGCCATTTAGATCTATATTTTCTTTCTTTCCTAAAAATTTCGGTGCTTTTCTAAAAATAAAAATATCTAACACTGCTTTTACTCGAGCAAGGTATTCGCGATTGGTTGCTCTTCGGGTCGCGTTAACCACTTTAGGTGCGTTGTAGGCAATTGCTTGCATTCCTTTTGCATTAGCGATAAATACAGCGCGATGGTTGTGCCATTTTTGGGAAATAACGGTAAAATTATCTTGTCCGAAAATTTTCTGACAACGGACCACTGAATCAAGCGTTCTAAAACCCGCATAATCCAATGTTAGTTTATCGATGGGAACGCCAAGTTTAACTAGCGCCTCCTGCATCGCTTCAGGTTCATTGTAAATTTTTCTTCCATTGTCACCGCTGAGCACTAAATGTTCTACCTTACCGGCATGAAATAGTTCGGCTGCGGCCTCCATTCTGTTTTGAAAATAGAGATTGGTTTGACCATTGGGTAATTCGGGGGACGTGCCAAGAACCAAGGCTACTTTATTCTGAGGAAGAGAATTAACTTCTCCAAAGACCTGTGATTTGGTGGATTGAAGAACCCACATATTAGAAAATACCACCAGTGCAATAATGGTTATGGCTCCTAGAAAGATAATTGTCATTATTTTTTTTAGCATGTCATAGATTTTCAAGCAATATACGAGGGAAATAGGTTATTGTGGAAGAATTGAGAAAGGAATTTCTATAAGGATAAATTTTACAAACATAGGATAAGTAGGATTATATGGCGTTTCTAAGTACAGGACAAAACATAAAAAGCGCTTATAATTTGCCACAATGAGACTAA
>CAZYAC010000355.1:0-5096 GCA_964645475.1 uncultured Saprospiraceae bacterium
CTTCTGGCTTCTTTCAAATTTGTCTTCCCTCATTTTCATTTTTTCTAATTCACTACAATACTTTTGTTTACCTAACTTGTTTTATCACTAGATAGTTCGGTTACCTTAACTAAAAGTTGTTCTGGCTCCATTTTCCGGAAGGATCTCCACAAAAAGATTGCCCGTAAGGCCATAAACGCCAAAAATGCGGCCCACATCCCATGTACGCCCCACCAAAAGGAAAATCCATAGTGCATTCCTAAATAGAAAATCAAACTGATTACCATCGCATTTCGCATCGCTCCAGAAGCTGTCAATCCGATAAAAATTCCATCCCAAATATAACAGGCAAAACTGATCACTGGAAAAAGAATCATCCAGCCCAAATACGGTTGAGCCGCTGCAATTACCTCCGCCTGATTGGTAAAGATCCCCAGCAATTGATTACCAAAAATAAAATATACGACGCTGAAGAAAATCGCCAAACCTCCACCCCACCAAAACGACAAACGAATAATTTCTTTTAATTGCTCCAACTTACGCGCTCCACTATATTTTCCGACGAGACTTTCTGCCGCATAGGCAAAGCCATCAATTCCATAGGACATCCAATTGAGATACTGTAATAAAATCACATTGACCGCCAGCAGTAATCCACCTTCCGCTGCCGAACGACTATAAAAAAAACTAAAGGCGATGGTCAAGGCCAGCGTTCTAAAAAACAAATCTCGATTGATCCGGAAAAAAGAAGTGAGTGAGGTTATTTCCAACAGCATTTTCACCTTCACCAATTGAAGATAGCTTCGATATTTATAGGCTAATAAAAATATTCCTACTAAAAAGCCAACATACTGCGCAATCACTGTTCCCCAAGCCACTCCGTCTATTTCCATCCCCCAATGCACGATAAACCAATAGCTGCAAATCATATTGGTCACATTAATTAGAATCGTCAAAATCAGTGGATAAATAGCATTCTGCATCCCAAAAAACCAACCCATCATCGCATATAAACCCAACGTTGCGGGTGCTGCCCACATCCTAATGTAAAAATATTGAGCGGTCAACATTTCTGCTTCTCCCTCCAGATTCATCAGAAAAAAACCAGCCTCTCCCAAGGGCCATTGAAAAATCAACATCCCCAATGCCAGCAACATCGCCACGATCATCGCTCGTCCTAAAGTAGCAGCCACTTCCTCATTCTGCGTTGCGCCAAAAGCACGTGCCGTAATTCCCGTTGTTCCCATACGGAGAAAACCAAAATTCCAATACATAAAACTGAAAATCATCCCGCCTACGCCCACCGCACCGATATGCATTTCGGAGAGTCGCCCCATCAGTGCAGTATCCACGGTACCCAATAGCGGCACAGAGATATTACTGAGAATATTGGGAATAGCAATACGGAGAATAGACCGATTTTCAGGCATCTAGGAGTTTTGAGGCAAAAATAAGGCTTTACCCTCTCAGTTGTGTATTTTTGCCTACGCATACTCGCTGGATTCTGGCGAATAATAAAAGGCATAGAATTCTAGTTAAAATATTTGCCATTTTAGTGCAGGAAAAGAGGTGCCTGTTGGCCTGTTGGCTGGTTAGCTAGTTGGCTTTCCACCACCGTAGTTCTACACGTTAGAAGAAAGCCAACTAGCCAACAGGCTAACCAGCTAATAGCCGTGATAAGATTACGTTTGGATCTTGGAACAACTCCTCACTTTCTGTGCATGTTTTTAAACAACTTCTACTACAAAAAAATACGTTTTGAAATTAAAAATAGGAATTCTGTTTGGAGGCCCTTCCCGGGAAAGAGAAATTGCTTTTGCAGGTGGTCGTACCGTCTATGATAATTTGAATAAATCTTTATTCGAACCCGTCCCGATTTTTGTGGATAGTCATCGTAATTTCATTCTCCTGGATTGGCAATACATTTACAAAGGCACTATCCGTGATTTTTATCCTCCTGTTTCTGAATTGCCAACCGATCCTTATGGTTTTCAGGTGTATCTAGAAAGTCTTGGTGATTTATCTCTACAGCAACAAGACCGCATCATTGCCAAAATAGGTCAACGCATACCCGCTGAAGATTTAGCCAAACATATGGATCTTGCCTTTTTATCGCTCCACGGTGCTTTTGGAGAAGATGGGCAACTGCAAGGAATGCTAGAAAGTTTAAAAATTCCTTACACGGGTAGTGGTGTCCGTGCCTGTGCGATCGGGATGGACAAAGCTTTTCAAAAAAAGATCATGGAAGCTGGAGGCTTTGCTTGTCCTCCGGTTCTGGTTTTGGAAAAATCGGGATGGAACCAAGCAGTTGCTGCTGATACTTTTACCCAAGCAAAAAAGGATATTAAGTTTCCGATGGTGATTCGACCTGCTAATCAAGGATCTTCGATCGGAGTAAAAATATTACCAGAGGGATCGGACTTAGCTGAATTTACGAATGCGATTGATGCTGCTTTTTTTCGAACGACCTTAAAGCGACAAAACTGGTTAGAAAAAACGACCGAGGAACGAATTACTTATCTACGTGACTTGACGGACATTCGTAGTGGGCTTGGGTTTCCGCTCGATGCAGCGGGACAAACCTTTTTTCATCCCGCTAAATTTTTAGATTTTCTAAATGATTATTTTGAAAAATCTGACCACGCTGAAATATTATTAGAAAGTCATTTGAGTGAACAACGGGTCATCGTGGAAGGCTTTATCGAAGGCAAAGAATTTTCCTGCATTGTTCTCAAAAAAGAAACAGGTGGTACCGTGAGTTTGCCTCCCACCGAGATTGTCAAAGGCGGTGAAGTCTTTGATTATCGTTCAAAATACTTACCCGGTTTATCTCGTAAAATTACGCCGATCGATTTACCAGACGCAGAAATTAATCAGATACGGACTGCTTGTCAGGAATTATTTGATTATTTAGAATTTAATACCTATGCTCGGATTGATGGTTTTATTACCAAAGAGAAAACCATTTTTTTAAATGATCCGAATACGACCAGTGGGATGCTCCCTTCTTCCTTCTTTTTTCACCAAGCAGCAGAGATTGGTTTAAATCCTTCTCAGTTTTTGACTTACATAATTCGGGTTAGTTTGCAAGAGCGGATTCATACGAGTTTGGATAAAATGCCTTTTGAAAAGCTACTCATCAAATTGGATCAAAGTATTGAGGCTTTAAAAAATGAAAAAGGCGAACGATTAAAAATTGCTGTTCTTCTTGGCGGATATTCTTTCGAGCGACATATTTCGGTAGAAAGTGGTCGGAATATTTTTGAAAAATTAGCGAGCTCCAATAAGTACGAACCTATTCCTGTTTTCCTCACAGGCAGCAATGAAAAACACGAGCTATACCAAATTCCAATTAATTTATTATTAAAAGACAACGCGGATGATATACGGGATAAAATTTATCATTATAAAGAACATCCTGTGATTGAAACGATAAAAACGGAATGTGCCCATATCACTAAAAAATACGCCTCTGACAATGTTGTTTTTGCTCCTCAAAAATTGACTTACCAACAACTCAAAGACATGACTGATGGTGTCTTCATTGGTTTGCATGGTCGACCTGGAGAAGATGGAAGTGTACAACGAGAATTGGACAAACTGGGATTACCTTACAACGGTTCTCCTTATGCTTCTTCTCAAATTACTATTAATAAATACGAGACGTTACAGCTTTTACAAAAAAATGGATTTTCCACTACCCGACAAAGTCTGCTATCAATAGAAGATTATTTAAAAAATAGGGATGAATTTATTGAGCAAATTGAGCAAAAATTCAATTATCCATTTATTGCCAAGCCCGTTGATGATGGTTGTAGCTCTGCGGTCAAACTTGTCAAATCTAGAGCGGTCTTAGCTGCCTATTTATCGGCACTGTTTCGCTCCCAAGAAACCATTGCGGATTCGGATCTTAAGACACTTAATTTATTACCAAAAGAAGAGTTTCCGCGCAAACGAGAAGTCCTCATCGAAGATTTAATTACCGCAGCGGGTGCCGATCATTTTCTAGAAGTTACAGGTGGGTTGCTGACACATTTCGAAAACGGCGCCTTGCGATACGAAATATTCGAACCTTCTGAAGCATTGGCCGGAGGAGAAATTTTATCGCTTGAAGAAAAATTTCTGGCTGGAGAAGGACAAAATATTACGCCAGCACGCTTTGCTACCAAGGACGTCAATTATGAACAAGTCGCCAAACAAGTAAAAGAAGATTTAGGGAAAGCCGCTAAAATTTTAAATATTAGAGGATACGCAAGAATTGATGCTTTTGTCCGTATCTTTGCCGACCAACGGGTGGAGACGATTATTATTGAAGTAAATTCTTTGCCTGGAATGACTCCGGCTACCTGTATTTTTCATCAGTCGGCCATTAACGGTTACAAACCATATGACTTTATAGATCAAATTATGACCTTTGGCTTTGCCGATAAACAGATAATTAAAATATGAGCAGATTTCACAAAATTTTACTCTTCTTAAAACGGTTTCTTTACGAATCTTTTCTCTTCTTAACTAGTTGGATTTTTCTCCGTAATCTAGCAGGAGTTATCGTCACACTAATGGTGGTATTTCTACTCACCTATTGGTGGATGGATTGTTATACTCGACATGGCAAAACTTATGCAGTGCAAGATTTCTCGGGACTGACCTTGCCGGAAGCAAAGAAGCTAGCTGATAAGAAAAACCTGTCTATTGTAGTCAATGATTCCCTTTTCCTGCCAGGACAGCCACCCAATACTGTGCTGTCGCAGACGCCCGTAGCCAACGCGCAGGTAAAGAAAAATCGCAAAATATACCTGACAGTTACAAAGGCCATTGCGGATGCCGTGGAAATTCCGGGACTAACCGGTGGAAACGACGAATTGCATACTTATAAGAAAAAACTTAGCAGACTCAAGGTAAATACGAAGATCAAATCTAGACGTTTTGACAATACGGTAGAACCTAATACGATTTTAGAGGTTTATTATAAGGATGAGAATATTACCGACAAACTTCGCGACGGATTTAAGGTGGATAAAGGAAGCACGGTAGAGGTTGTCATTACAGAACGAAAAGGAGGCCGCGTACCTATCCCAGAACTGGTTTGTATGCAATTTAATGAGGCTGAATTTTTA
>CAZYAC010000356.1:0-1938 GCA_964645475.1 uncultured Saprospiraceae bacterium
AGATCAATAAACAATCTTTCGTAAAGGCTTTTTGCTTTTTCAGGATCATTGAGTTGTTGTTCGTATAATTCTGCGAGTTCGAACAAAGAGTTATCTCCTCGGATACCATCCAAATGGTTATCAATGATTTTTTGGAGCATATCAACGGCCTGAGTATACGCTCGTTTTTTCTTATAAATTTTAGCTTTCACATAAAGAATATCATCTTCTAGTGCATGCTGCGGAAAATCTCGGTTGAGCGAATCTAGTTTATCAAAAGCATCTTCAAACCTATTTTGGAAAACCAATAAATCTGCATCTGCGTAATACTCTAATGCGACCGTGGTCGTATCCAGTCCCGTATTATCCATAATGAAAATAGAAAGATCCAGCGCATCATTAGCAATAAGTTTACTGGTAGATGCTTTTAAAACATCGAACTGGGTTTGTGCCCATTGAAATTCGCTGGTATAATAGGAGAGTTTTGCGTTTCTAAATCTCGCTTCGTGTCCTAACAAATCATCCTTAAACTCTTTATCTACCTGAGAATATAGGAGGGTAGATTCCCAGACTTCGCCTTTCATCAGATAAAAATCGGCCAGACTAAGTTTCGCGCGAGCTTGTACAGGGCGTTTAACGCCAGGAAATTTAATTAATTCATCCAATAAGGCAATTGCTTTATCTAAATCATTCAGATAAAATGCTTCCAAATCAGCTAATTCGGTGATGATGGTAGCGGAGGTTTTGTTACGACCAAATTCGTTTAGAAAATCATTATACAGTAATTCTAACGCTTCCAGATCTGCTCTTTCATAATCAAATCCGACAACCAATTTACTTCGACGAGCGCTCAGCGCTTCGCGTTTTGCCTCTACATAATACGAGGAGGTTTTTCCTTTTTGGGTAACTATATAATCATAAGCTTCGATGGCCGCATCATAATCTTTTGCGTTTTTAGCAATCTCTGCCAAACGATAGATACGACCGCCATTTTCATCCAACTGGCGATCTAGGGCTTTAACTTGTCGGAAGGCATTGGTATAATCTTTATTTTGAATAAAGCTCCAGATCAACAATTCGTTGTTATGAGTGGCCTCTTCATTTTCTTGGATTCTTGCGTAGAGTTGTCCCTGCAATTCTAAATATTCATCAGGGGCTAGATAACGTTGGAAGAGGGTTTTCATGCTATTCAGACGACTTGGATTGTGGTCCAAACTGCTTAGATAGTTATCAATCATTTTCTCCGTGTGATCGCCTTTTCGACGATAGAGGTCTCCTAGATTATAGGCAAATTGTTGTTTATCTTTTAATATCTCTCCGCCTCTTTCGTAGGTCTTGATCGCCAGATCGTATTTCTGCAAATTGGTAAAAGCATTCGCTAGTTTTGTGATTTTAAACCGATCTGCTTCTAATCTATTAATCGCTTTTTCGTATTGCGCCTTAGCATCATCGTCTCGGTATTGCTTTTCAAATAAATTGCCATAAGTAACGTACAACTGCATGTTATTTGGCTGTGCTTTGATCTGTTTTTTTATAATCTGCTCACTTTCATCATAAGCTTCCAGATAGATCAGCGATTCAATATATTTATTAAAATAATAGTCGTTACCATTATTCTTTTGGTAGAGAATTTTAAAAAGACTACTGGCTTTTTCATATTCTCCATTTTGAAAATATTGTTGGGCCAGTTGTGGGTCCTGTGCCTGTAGGCTTAAAACACCAAAAAGTAGAGCGACTAAAAGTAATATAATGCGCATAGGTTCAAAAATTTTGTACCTATTTCAAACGCATAGAGACGGTAAAAGTTGCCCGAGAAGATGGGTGGATGTGCGGATTAGTAGATGTGCGGATTAGTAGATTAGTGAAAACTGCCTTTTTGCATCAGCAAAAAGGCAGTTTCGGTTTATCCTGTTAATTTAGTTTGTACTTGACAGGTAGGTTAAAATAGACCTTTACGGC
>CAZYAC010000356.1:2038-5079 GCA_964645475.1 uncultured Saprospiraceae bacterium
TCAGGTTCGATAATGGTCGGATCTACGAATTCAATATCGTCGGGAGTTTCATCGGGTTTTACCACTTCAGGAATGATGACTGGTGGAGGAGGGGGAGGAGGGGGAGGCGGATTAAGATTGTCAGGAGTTCGAATTACCTCTAATTCTTCCATATCAACTGGATCAAGCATGACATAAGTTTTTTCATAATCATAAGTAGTCCAGCTAAAAGCCAGAATGGTCATGGAAAGTGCAGCGAGTAGTCCAATATTAAAAAAAGTACCACTCATTTTAAAAGTATTGACCAAAGCATATTTATTGCGCTCTGTCAGATTTTGAGTACCTGCGGGTACTTTCTTTTTTTGATATTGAACATATTTTCTAATCCCAAAAATAAGGGTCATAATAATTCCAGAGATGACTAATAGGGATAGGAATAGCGCATCGCCGGTGACAGCAATTAAACTCATAACAATATTTTTAAGGGTGAAAAAAGAATACTGTTTTAAAAACAGTTGTCACTTATAGAGATGCGGAAATTATGTGCTGTGGTGTAAGGCAGCAATCATTTTAATAAAATCACGCTAGTCGGATTCTTATTGGAAGGTTAAAATATACTTTAACAGCTTTTCCATGCTGTCTGCCAGGTATCCACTTTTCCGGTAAATGATTCATCGTTTCAACAACCCTTAATACTTCTTCACCAAATCCGCCACCAATATCTTTGAGAATTTCAGGAGCCTTAATATTCCCTTGTTTATCTACATAGAATCGAACGACAACAACAGTTCCTTCAATTGCTGATTCTCTAGCGGTCAACGGAATTTTAATCTCACTGTAAATGTATTTCAGCATTTTTTGCTGTGAGCATACCCTTCGTTCATTCCGATCTTTGATATCTTCACAACCCGGAAACCTAGGCATTTCTTCACTAATATTGACTAAACAATTTTCTATCTCTACCTTAGATGATGATAAGGTTTTTTTTTGATCTGCCTTCTCAATTATATTTTTAAAGAAAAAGATTATGAAAAATCCAAAAACAGCGAATAACGATAAGGTAAGTACATGACTAAGAATTGTAATAAATTTCATAAAAATATATTAAAGGTGATAAAAGGATACTGCCTATAAAACAGTTCTCACTTATCATGATGCCTTAAATCTATTTTATGATGGGAAAGAATCAATATTTTACAAAAAAAGTTGTTCCGACCATTCGCCGAAACAACTTTTTTTAAACCATTAGACTTTATTCTGAAAAGAATTTTACTCTAAACGGAATTTCACAGGCAGGTTGAAATAAACCTTTACGGCTTTTCCACGCTGTTTACCTGGTGTCCATTTTGCACCCATGCTATTCATCATATTGACAACTCGCATAGCTTCAGAACCGGTTCCTGCTCCGATATCTTTAAGGATTTGCGGTTCTTTTACCGATCCATCTTTATCTACGTAGAAACGAATTACTACGGATCCTTCAACGCCATTTTCACGAGCGATTGCTGGATATTTGATGTTTTTGTAAATAAACTGCAACATCTTTTGGTCAGCACAAGCCTTACGTTCCGCTTTCGGTTTGTCTTCACAACCTGGGAAACGAGGCATTTCTTCCACTACCGTAAAGATTTCCTCCACTTCGGGAGCTGGTGGTGGTGGTGGCGGAGGAGGTGGAGGTGGCGCTTCGACCGGTTCCGGCTCTGGTGGCGCTTCGACCACGGTTTCTTCCTCGACACTCTGGTCAACGAATTCAATTTCCTCTTCTTCTTCAATTTCCTCTTCGGGTACCTCTTCGATAACCGGAGGAGGTGGCGGAGGAGGAGGTGGTGGTGGTTCGGCAGTTCGAGGTGGTTCGATTTCGATATCCTCATCTAACTCCAGTGCACCGTCGGGAATGATTACCACATCCTCGTAAGTAGTCCAGCTAAAAGCCAAAATGGTGATAGCGAGCGCAATCAATAACCCCGTATTAAAGAAGGTTCCACTCATTTTGAAAGCATCCACTTGAGGATATTTGGTTCTTCCAGTGAGCGGCGACTTGTTGGGTTGATTGGCGTACGCCTCTTGTAAATCCGAATTTCCACTACTTTTGAATCGATTTTTGATCAAAAAGATCAAGCCTATTACCAAGAGCAAAAAGCCGAATAACAACCCGACCAGTGTGCTACCTGTTACTGCGATATCTGACATAGTTAGAAATTTTTATGAATAAAAACGTTTAAATAAATATAGTCCTACGAATGAACCGATAATATTAGCAATAATATCCGGTATCTCAAAAAATCTGCCGGGGAAAAAGGTATATTGGATAACTTCCATCCCAATTCCATAAATAATACTGATTCCCAGCGAAATAATGACTGCTTTTTTCTCTAATGCTAACTTTCGGTTTTGGGTAAAAGCCCATAATAAAAGCATACAGAAAAGGCCATAAACCACTAAGTGCCCTACTTTATCTAGTGATATATAATCCCACCAAGTTGAGGGCAGATTAATCCCTCCTGTTGTAGAAAGAAAAAGAATCACTAAACTCCAAAGAATAGCTGGGATATAGTATTTCAAATTATTGTTCTTGAGTAAGCACCATTGTACTTTAATAATAAGATGCTAAACGAATTAATTTTGGTGGGTAGAGGATGATTTTTTACAAAAAATTTAAAAAATTCTTTTAGCTAACCAGATCTGTATAAGCTTCTGCATCCATTAATCCATCCAATTCAGAGGGATCACTTAATTTAATCTTAACGATCCAGCCTTTGCCGTAAGGGTCTTCATTGACCATCGTTGGATTATCTCCTTTATTTTCGTCGAGTTCCTCATTAAATTCAAGAATTTCACCAGAAACAGGCATAAACAAATCAGAAGTAGTTTTTACGGCTTCCACTGTACCAAACACTTCTTCTTTAGCCAAGGTCTCACCAACCGTTTCCACTTCAACATAAACCAATTCATCCAGTTCTTTCTGGGCAAAATCCGTAATTCCAACGGTAGCTATATCGCCGTCCACACTTACCCATTCGTGATCTTTCGTGTATTTTAATTCTTTTGGTGCATTCATAATT
>CAZYAC010000357.1:0-5061 GCA_964645475.1 uncultured Saprospiraceae bacterium
GCTCCCATTCCTGCTACGTCACCTACATTATCACCTACGTTATCTGCAATGGTTGCTGGATTTAAAGGATGATCTTCAGGAATTCCTGCTTCTACTTTTCCTACCAAATCAGCTCCTACATCGGCCGCTTTGGTGTAAATACCACCACCTACTCTCGCAAAAAGGGCGATGGAAGATGCACCGAAAGAAAAACCCGTAATAATCGTAATCACTCGAATGACTGCATTCGCATCCTGAATACCAAAAGTGTTGCTGTATATGATAAACAATAGGCTAAGTCCTAATACACCCAATCCAACTACGCCCATTCCCATCACGGCACCTCCTGCAAAGGCCACCTCAAGGGCTTTTCCCAAGCTAGTTCGCGCTGCGTTGGTGGTTCTTACATTGGCTTTGGTAGCCACCTTCATTCCGATATATCCAGCCAGGGCAGAACAAATCGCACCTAGCACAAATGAAAATGCAATAATTGGAGAAGAACCTGGGGTGTTGTTCGTAATTCCTAATAAAATGGCGACTACCACCACAAAAATGCTCAATATTTTATATTCTGCTTTCAAAAAAGCCATGGCTCCATCCGCAATATCTTCTGCGATTCGCCCCATTCGTTCGGTTCCTACTTCTTGCTTTGAAACCCAAGCGGATTTCCAAAAAGTGTATGCCAGAGCAACAAGCCCGAGCGCAAAGGTTATGATCGTAATTGTACTACTGCTCATAAGTTAAAAGTTTGGTTTTAATTTAAAAATCAATGTTTTATATTGAAAAAGCCATAAAGTGAAAAACTTTTCGTTTTGCTTTTAGAATATTGTGAAACTTAATACTCACAACATCCTTTCAAAGCTGGCTCATTCGACCTACAAAAGTAAGTTTTATTTATGGTTTAAAAGAAAAAAATACCCCTAAATTCTTGTAGTGGTGAATACCTGTGATATTTTTTAAATAGTTTTTGACTAAAATAATAGAAATAGCACTCCACAACGAAAATATATCGGTAACATCCGAGTAGTATTTAACATGGATGATGGATTGAAAAACATACCCTGAAAGACGAATTTTAACAGAGAAATTAGGGTTATTTTATTGACCATGAGATGTGCACAACTTCATGAACTATCTTCTTATCTTTAAACTTTTACAACAAAAGAGGAAAACATGAAAAATCCCGCTACTTATCAGCATAAAATTCTAAAAAATAAAAACGGAAAATTCACTCCGTTAACGGATCAGCTCGCTATCGAAGAACCATTAGAGATTCAATTATTATTTGGTCCTGCAGACCAACGACAACGAAAAAGTATTGCTGTCACCATGCGTACGACTGGTTACGATTTTGATCTAGCAGCGGGCTTTCTATTAACTGAAGGAATTATCCAATCCACGGAAGACATTCAAAAAATTGCATACGCCCATTCTCCAGATCCCAATCATTTTGAAAATACCGTCGTAGTGGTACTACACAACACCGTGGAAGTAGATCTCAACCAACTTGAAAGACATTTTTACACTTCTTCCAGTTGCGGTGTTTGTGGTAAAGCATCTATTGCATCCATTACCGTAAAATCGCTGCCCCAATTAACTCCCGCCACTCCAAAAATTTCTGCCGAACTACTCCACGAACTTCCTAATAAACTCCGATCTGTGCAAGCCGTTTTTGATAAAACTGGGGGTTTACATGCAGCGGCACTCTTCGACTGGAAAGGCAATTTACTTAGTTGGCGAGAAGACGTTGGTCGACACAACGCCGTAGATAAATTGATTGGTCAGCAGATTTTAAAAAATAATTTACCCTTGTCTAATTCCCTTATTTTGGTAAGCGGACGCGCGAGTTTTGAACTTATTCAAAAATCTTTGACTGCTGGCATTCCCATGCTGGTCGCCGTAGGTGCTCCTTCTAGTTTAGCGGTTCAATTAGCAGAGGAACACGGAATGACCTTGATTGGTTTTTTAAGAGATGAAGCGTATAATGTTTATTGTGGAGTGGAACGATTGGAGTTAATTGATTAGTGCGCCTGCTCTAAAAAGTGTTTTTCTCGCAAAGTTCGCAAAGGCGCAAAGACCTTTTAACGTAAAAATCTATTATTACTAACTTTTTTATATTTTCAAAAAAACTTAACTTAATTGTACATTTTCAAACTCTCGCCTTGGAAGTAAGCTCATCAGCTATATCAGTTTTTCTTCAATCACATAACCTGACCTTCTATAAATTTTAGGTATCCTGTTCTTCCATCTTTTTTCTTCCAAAATCTAACAGAATCCCTTAGTTTCTTTAATACCGCAGCATATAGCATCGCATGGGAATTATACATCGCTTCTCCTTGTCGATAAGCTGGATTGTCAATTAATGCTTTATCAATCCCTTCTTCTTCGCGATGATCTAAAATATTTAATATTTCGTCCATCAAATCCTGCTTCCTCTGGGAAGGAGATTCTGGATCTTCCAAATCTTTTCCTTGTGCCGTTTTTTTATAATAGTCGTAAAGCTTTTCACATACCCATAGTACGTCGGCGTCGGCAAGCCGAGGATACTCTTCGTAAATCTCTAAAATGGTTTTTTCTATGCTATATAGAATAGGAAGCATATAATCTGCTGGACGTTTACTCATATTGTTTAATTTTATGCTCAAAATATCTTTTCTAAATCTAAAAATATTTAAACAAATCCAATTTAAAAAATATTCTATTTAATTTAAAATTTATTACCTTGAACATGTTTGCTCAAAAAGCCAACTATCTAAAAAATAAATAGCCATAAAAATGCCCAACCCTAAAGATAAATTACACGCAGTTCCACCACCAGAAACGGAAAAGATCAAGGTTTCTAAACCTAAAAACTATGCTGCGGGATTACCTGCCATTAGCGCCGTTGCCGTTAATATTAAAGGTGAAATGACCGCCAAAAAATGTGGGACTACTTTATTTGCTGTTAATCAAATGGAAGGATATGATTGTCCCGGTTGTGCCTGGCCCGATCCAGATGACCACCGTTCTCCCCTCGGAGAATACTGCGAAAATGGCGTCAAAGCCATCGTAGAAGAGGCCACCGAAAAAAGAGTAACCCCCGATTTTTTCAAAAAATATTCTATTCAGGAAATGACGACTTGGTCGGATTATAAAATTGGAAAAAGTGGTCGTATTACAGAACCGATGATTCGCCACTCAGGGAAAAATCATTACGAACCCATCACTTGGGAGGATGCCTACCAATTAATTGCCGATCACTTAAATGGTTTGGACAACCCCGATCAAGCTGTTTTTTATACTTCCGGAAAAGCCAGCAACGAAGCCGCTTTTTTATACCAGTTATTTGTCCGGCAATATGGCACTAATAATTTACCAGACTGTTCTAACATGTGTCACGAATCGACGGGCGTCGCCTTATCCGAAACCATCGGCATTGGAAAAGGAACGGTCAAATTGGAAGACTTTTATTTGGCGGATCTGGTGATAGTGATGGGACAAAATCCGGGTACTAATCATCCAAGAATGTTGTCTGCGTTGGAAATCACAAAAAAACGGGGTGGAAAAATCATGGGCGTGAATCCGTTGAAAGAAGCGGGTTTACAACGTTTTAAAAATCCACAAAAACTAAAAGGTTTTTTACGTGGCACTAGCTTAATGGATTTATATGTTCCGGTGGCTGTCAACGGAGATCTCGCTTTGATGAAAGCAATTATGTGTCTGTTATTGGAGGAAGAAGATAAAGCACCGGGGACTATTTTTGACCAAGAATTCATTAAAAATAATACTAGCTACTTTCAAGAATTTATCGAAGATCTTAGATCAAAAAACTTTGATGAGTTAGTAAAATCTTCTGGTGTAAGCGAAGAAAAAGTACGAGCCGCCGCTCAGATGATCAGAGATAATAAAAAGATCATCATCTGTTGGGCGATGGGCGTAACCCAGCACGAAAACAGTGTAAATACGATCAGAGAAATTGTCAATTTGCTATTACTCAAAGGTAGTATCGGCAAACCTGGTGCTGGTGCCTGTCCTGTCCGTGGCCATAGCAATGTGCAGGGCGACCGCACCGTCGGCGTATGGGAAAAACTCAAGCCAGCACTCCGCGAAGCGTTACATAAAAATTTCGATTTTGATCCTCCCGAAAAAAATGGATTTCACGTAGTGGATTCTATTCGTGCTATGGCGGAAGGAAAAGTGAAATTCTATTTAGGCCTTGGTGGCAATCTACTTTCAGCCGGACCTGATACGGAATTTACAGCTGCGGCTTTTCAAAAATGTAAGCTCACCGTACAGATTTCTACCAAACTAAATCGCAATCATTTAATTGCTGGGGAAACGTCTATTATTCTTCCTTGTATTGGACGTACTGAGATCATCCCCACTAGCGCCGGAGATCAAATTATCAGTTGCGAAAATTCTACAGGCGTCGTTCAGGCGTCTAGAGGTAAGGTCGATCCAATATCTGAACATTTGCGGGCCGAACCGACCATCATAGCAGAACTGGCTAAAGTAGTAGTGGGTGATAAATATGCTAAACCTAATTGGGAGGCAGTGGCTGAAGATTATGACCTCATCCGTGATTTAATCGAAGCTACGATTCCTGGTTTTGACAATTATAACGAACGCGTACGAAATCATGGTGGTTTTTATCTACCCAACGGGGCACGCGAAGGTAATTTTAAAACCGAGACTGGGAAAGCTTTATTTTCTGTTAACCCAGTCGTCAACCTAACGGTGAAAGAAGATGAACTCATCATGATGACCATCCGTAGTCACGATCAGTTTAATACCACCATTTACGGTAATGACGATCGCTACCGCGGCATCGAAAATGGTCGCCGCGTAATTTTCATGAATGCTGAAGATATTAAGAAAGCAGGATTAAAGGCAGGAGATAAGGTAGACTTATTTAGCTATTTTGAAAACAAAGAAAGAGTGGCCAGAGATTTTCAAGTAATTGAATATGATATTCCTGTAAATACCGTGGCTACTTATTTTCCAGAAGCGAATGTCTTGGTTCCGATCAATAGTTTTGCGCACCGAAGTTATACACCGGCTTATAAGTCTGTTATTATTAAGATTGCTCGCACGCAGGCTTAG
>CAZYAC010000358.1:0-5026 GCA_964645475.1 uncultured Saprospiraceae bacterium
ATAAGACTAAGATGAAGAAGACCAAAATTTCGGCGGAAGAGACCAAATTTACTCAAGTGGCACAGGAGTTTTTACCTTCTATCCGTTCTGGTAAGTTTAGTAGAATCGGACGACCAGTTATTCATCCAGTAGCTCGTTTTTTTCCTAACGATCAAACGGTGGCTGTGATTTATAAATCTAGAATGCATTTTAGTAATCCATTAATGAGTGATTATATGTTGGTCTATTATGATTTAAAGGGAAATCTTTTAGGTAAGACGAAGAAAAAAAGATTTTTCATGAACGACCAGCGGATCGGTTTTACCAATCTTCATCATACCCAAGTTTTTACCATTTTTCCATCTGGAAAGATTGAAACTATTTTCTATGATAATCATTGGAAGGCAAAAATTGGATCCATTGCACTTGAAAAAAATAAACTATTGGGTTTTAAAAAGGTAAAGGAGATAAATTATAAATTAGCAGGCAATCGAGGTATTCAAGAGATTAAAGAAATAAATGCTCGTCCTTAAAACTGGAATATGAAAACGATACTTCCATTAATAGCTACTGTTTTATTAGCGCAAATAATCTATCCTTATCTTTCATGGGAACTGGATATTGATTTTCTGCAAACGAAACAACATGTGATACATCATTGGTATTATCGAGCGGCTTTTTACGTCCATATTTTTTCGAGCCTGCCAGTTTTATTTCTTGGCGCCTTCTTATTTTCTGAAAGAATCCAAAAGCGCTATTCCAAACTTCATCGAATGATGGGAAAGGGATATGTAGGCCTTGTACTCTGTCTAAGTGCACCGTCAGGAATGGTGTTGGCTGTTTACGCGAATGGTGGTTGGCCAGTACAGTTGAGTTTTTTAATAGCAACGCCTTTATGGTGGTTGTTTACTTGGAAAGGATTGCAAACTGCCCTGAAAAAGGAATTTTTTGCACATAGGAAATGGATGCTTAGAAGTTATGCCTTGGCTTTTTCAGCAGTAACTTTGCGAGCTAGTCAACTATTCTTAAATAATGTTAATTGGGTAGCACCTGAGTATCAATATTTATATGTGGCTTGGGAAAGCTGGATATTGAATCTTTTTTTAGTGGAAATTTACTTACGCTGGCTCTCAAAGAAAGAGACATTAAATCCCAATACTTTTGTTTATAACAATGGAAAAGACAGAATTTATTTATCTACTCCTTGTTTTGATGGGTTATCAAGTTCAAAATTGAATGTTTATGACTCAATACAAATAGATAGAAAAGGAATGATAACTATTTCAAAACTATTTTCAAATGTTAAGATTGATTCTTCAATTTTCAATAATAATTTAAGAAAAGAATTACAAATAATATTAGATGGAAATTACTATTTTGATGAGGAAAAATACACTAAAAAGGAATAAAAATTAGGATTCTTAGACCATTTCTGTGAAAACGCTATCTTAGAATTATGGACCACACTTATTACTTTAAGGATGATAATTGTTGATTAAGATTGTCTTTGTTTAAAAAATCAATTCGATGAATGGCAATTGCATCATTCCATTGTGGAGCTTGATAACTTAGGCTGAGGTTCGTAAAATCATTAAACTTTTCAATAGGAATTTGGAGGGAATAGCCACCATTTCGATTGTTCTTAGAATTAATTGCTTCCGCTTTGCCGATTATTTTACCATCTGCATTAATCTCAATAATTCCTTTAGGGGCTTTTGAATTTCGAGTATATAATTCAACATTGACCATCTCGACATCAGATAAATCAATCCGGTTAAATCCAATATGTCCACCTGACTGAATACCAACAACTCTATGGTTATTTTTTACGGCTGGAAATGATTCATCGTCTAAGTTAATTTTTTGAGTTTCTGCTTCGAAATCATAATTTGTGGCAGGTATTTGATAATACCTTAAGTACAATTGCGTAGAAGTTTTTAGTGGTCCTACAAACTGACCTCCCTGATCAATGTAGGAAGATTTTAAAATATAACGACCTTCTTTTTTTGTGTTAAGGTGGTCTTCCATAACAAAATTCCCTTTAGGTGCTAATCCGTTTTGAGAAGGAGGGTTGTTTAGAGATAGAATATAATTGACAATGGCTTCTGCGTTTGATTCTGATAAGTTAGGGTGCGCAGGCATGGCCTTTTCTCCCCAAACACCATTGCCACCATTGACAATTTTTCTTGCCAGATAGCTGACCTTAATTGGACTATCGGAAGGGTAGCGTTCTGCAATTTTGGTATAACTAGGACCTGCAGAATATCCTTCGACTTTATGACAGGAAAGACAATTCATTTCATCAATCAGTCGTTCACCTACCGTTGCATAAGATTTGTCCCTGTGCCCCATAGCAACGACATTTTCATCAAAACCTTCGTTCATATAGTCGATAGTGGTAGTGATACTGGTTGGTAAGATGCCTTGATTAAGTTGACCATCTTCCACATCGTTGACAGATACCTCATAGCTAAGTTGTCGATCATCCCAAAAGAAAGTTTTATTTCCAGCAATATGGATGTTTATTTCAGGTGCTGTATTCCCAACATAGAAAGTAGAAATGCTCGTACTCGATTTACCTCCTTCGTCGGTTACTTTTACCTTGACTTTATGTTCTCCAGGAAAAGAGAAGGTGTGGCTTAACGAACTTCCTTTACCAATCAATTTACCATTATTAAACCATTCATAGGTTAATTTATCGTTATCATAATCAATGGAAGACTCTGCGGAGGCTTGTATCGTAAAAGGTGGCGCTCCATATTTTTTGGCTGTCTTAATTTTTGCAATAGGACTTCGATTCCCTCCTTGATAGGCTAAATGAACCAATCGAGCATCCATATTCTGAGTAAACCAACCCTTGCCATATTCAATGAAATAGAGTTCTCCATTTTTATCAATTTCAATATCGATCATATTGTCAAATTCCATAGAGGGTAGGAATCGCTCCATTCTAACTAAATCACCAGCTTCATTTAAGGTGTTGATCATAATACGACCTCGCATCCATTCGTAGCTAATAAATTTTTTATCAAAATAAGGAGGAAGTTTGTTTTCTGATTCCGGATAATCATCTTTGTAGTAAACGGGTCCTGCCATAGCATTCCTACCTCCTGTTCCCATCAGCGGGAATTCGGTAGATTTTGCATATGGATAATAAATCATTGCCGGTTGTGCAGGAGGTAAATGGATCATTCCAGTGTTGTTTCGAGAATCGTTAATTGGATTTTTTGGATCAAATTTATTTCCCGATTTTTTGGAATTAAAATCATAATCATGATAAGCTTTGTTATCGGCTACAAAAAGAGGCCATCCAAAAAAACCGGGCTTTCTGGCTTGGTTGACCTCATCATGGCCTGCTGGACCACGACGCTCATTGGGATCTTTGGCATCTGGACCAACATCTCCCCAATATAGATATCCAGTGTGTCGATCATAAGAAATCCGGTAGGGATTTCGACAACCCATGACATAAATTTCAGGACGTCCTTCTTGTGGATTGGTAAACAAATTTCCTTTTGGAATATCGTACGAACCGTCTTCGTTAATTAGAATTTTTAAAATCTTGCCTCGCAAGTCCATGGTATTAGCTGAGGTTCCTCTGGCGTCAAAAGGTTCTCTTCCAGGGCGATCGTCGATAGGTCCATAACCATCAGATTCAAAAGGGTTGGTGTTGTCTCCGGTAGACATGAATAATTCTCGACCATCTCCAAATTGCAAGGATCCTCCAGTATGGCAGCATTCTTTTGTTTGGATTTTTAACTCAAGAATTTTTTTTTCATTTGTTAACTCAAAAACGGCATCTGGATTAAATTCAAAACGAGAAAGGCGTTGTACTTCTTTGTCAGGAGCGGAGTAGTGGAGATAAATAAATTTATTGTTTTCGTAGTTTGGATCTACCGCTAGACCAATTAATCCGTTTTCTGAAAAATAGTTTATATCTAAATGCTGTGATAATTGATCGCGACCTGTTTTTGGATCATAAACATAAATCTTTCCAGCTCTTTCTATCCAAATTATTCTTCCATCAGGTAGAAAATCTAATTCTACTGGTTCGTTCAGATTGTTTTTTAACACGCTTTTTTCAAAACGATTCTCTTCAGGTGCTACAGAACTTAAGGAGTAATTAACGGACTTTTTTTTTCCTGCGGCGTATAGAATTCCTCCGATGATATGTTTTAGAAATCGCTCATCCAAAAAACTCTCCTTGGTATGTCCCATTCCCGTATACCAAGACCTCCCGCCATCAAACTCATGGTGCCAGGCAATTGGATGGTTTTTTCCCATCGTACCACCTTCATAAGAGCTTTCATCCAAATTCAAAATAGGAATAATTTGAGGATATATGTCTTTGAAATTATACCACTCGTCAACCGTTTTAAAATTAGAACCTAGATGTTTAGTAGAAAGATGTTCTGTGTCTAATACGTCGATATTGGCTTCATGAACTCCTAGAGGATGGTCAGCAAAATAACCTCCAACTAATTCATTGTACCATGGCCATTCGTATTCTGTATCTGTAGCGGCATGGATGCCCACAAAACCTCCACCAGCTTGAACCCAACGCTGAAATTCGTGTTGTTGGGCCTCATTAAGAATGTTTCCAGTGGTGGACAAAAAGAGGATTACATTAAAGGGTGTTAAAGTTTTCTGTTTGAAAATTTCAGAATCCTCAGAGAAGGTAACCTGAAAGTTGTTTTCTTCCGCCAGTTTTTTGATAGCAGCAATTCCATCTTTGATAGAGTCGTGTCGATATCCCGCAGTTTTAGAAAAGACTAAAATATTTATGAATTCAGGATCTTTTTTGGAATCACATCCTCCCAGAATGAGCAATGCCAAAAGAAAGAGGATAGGTTTTAAAATTTTATTCACGGTAATAGAATTTCTTAGTTCTAGGTACTAATTGTAAAATGTACACAATATAAGATATTATTACCAATATTTAAATCTGTGCTTAGAATTTGACAGGTGTTTAAAGGTGAAAGATGACTAATATTAGCTATCTAGAACTTCTTATCGAATTTGAATTATTGAATAATTAAGACGAATC
>CAZYAC010000359.1:0-5011 GCA_964645475.1 uncultured Saprospiraceae bacterium
TTAGAACGGGTTGGTTTCTTTACACTAAATTAGCGATGCGTTATTATCTTCCTGCAATAGGAAAACCTAAGACTCGATTTTACCTTGGGCTATATTTAAAGTCTCATAAAATAGTTGCCGAGTATCTCGCCGTCGGAATAGGTGCTCGGCTATAATAATATTGAAGTTATTTAAACAATGGTTCGGTAATTTTTGATTTTGAGGCAAAGAAATTGAAAAATTTGCTTGTTGGCCAGTTTGCTGGTTAGCTAGTTGGCTTCCCTTATTCGTAAAATGCGTTAAAGGGAAGCTAACTAGCCAACAGCCAACCAGCTAACTGGCAAAAATGCTCAATAAATCATAAAGATAATCTACTTAGAAAAGTTACTCTATCATTATTAAAAACACATTCACCAAAATATTTTTATTATGAAAATCAAAAGCCTTGTTTTCCTCATCTTCTTAATAGCTGCCCTCACATCTTGGCATTGTAAGACATTAAAAAAGATAAACCTTTTCTCAATTCAAGATGATAAAAATCTTGGATTACAAGTAAGCAACGAAATACAAAAAGCTTCTGATCAGTATCCATTATTAGCAGAACGAGGCAATGAACAAGTCTATCGTTATATCAGAAACATTACTAAAAATATTCTCAACGGTGGAAACGTCAAACACAAAGATGACTTTGCTTGGCAAGTAAAAATTATTGACGATCCGGAAACTTTAAACGCTTTTGCTACTCCGGGTGGATACATCTATGTTTACACCGGCCTCATCAAATTTTTAGATACGGAAGATCAGTTGGCAGGTGTCATGGGACACGAAATTGCCCACGCGGATTTGCGTCATTCCACTCGACAGATGACAAGTTCCTACGGTGTATCTACTCTTCTATCAATTGCTACTGGCAATCCTAATCCTGGTGCTGTACAGCAAGTGCTGGCTGGTTTGACTAGTTTAAAATTTAGTAGAAACCACGAAACAGAAGCAGATACCTATTCCGTTAACTATCTTTGCAACACCAAATACGACGCAGCAGGAGCAGCAGGGTTTTTCAAAAAAATTGCAGGAAGTAAAGCTCCACCAGAATTTTTAAGTACGCACCCTAATTCGGCTGGCCGAGTAAAAAACATTGAAAATAAGGCCGCAGCTAAAACCTGCAAACCTTCTTCTACCAACGTTTCAGAACATAATCGAATTAAACAACTTCTTAAATAAATACTGCTATGACCGTTTCCGGTAACATCATTGATATTCAAAATAAGACCATTTTTCATGGAACTATTACCGTAGTCGATGGAATTATTCAATCTGTGGTGCCGGGTGAAGGTGAAAGTACCCAATACATTTTACCTGGTTTTGTAGATGCGCATATACATATTGAAAGTTCGATGCTAGTCCCTTCCGAGTTTGCAAAAATGGCGGTGATTCATGGCACCGTAGCCACGGTTTCTGATCCACACGAAATCGCTAACGTAATGGGCATGAAAGGCGTAGAATATATGATCGAAAATGGTAAGCAGGTTCCGCTGAAATTTAATTTTGGAGCGCCTTCCTGTGTTCCAGCGACGACTTTTGAAACCGCCGGAGCAACATTAGATGTAGCGGATATTGAGCGCTTAATGAAAAATCCGGACGTTTTGTACCTCGCCGAAATGATGAACTACCCAGGTGTTTTATTTGAGGATAAAATGGTGATGGAAAAGATTGCGATGGCTCATCGCTATGGGAAGCCCGTGGATGGACACGCACCGGGATTGCGCGGCGCAGATGCAAAGAAGTACATTGCCGCTGGTATTTCCACTGATCACGAATGCTTTACAAAAGAAGAAGCTTTGGATAAACTTGGATACGGGATGAAGATTTTGATTCGTGAAGGTAGTGCCGCAAAAAATTTCTCTGCCTTAGTTGATTTGATACCAGAATATGCAGACCGGATGATGTTTTGTTCAGATGACAAACATCCAGATGATTTACTAGAAGGTCATATCAACCAACTGGTTAGTAGAGCACTTGCTAAAGGACATGACTTGTACGATGTCCTGCGGGTAGCTTGTATTAATGCAGTAGAACATTATGGTTTACCCGTAGGCCTGCTTAAAGCAGGAGATCCAGCAGATTTTATTGTTGTTGAGAATTTAAAAACCTTTGAGGTCAAGCAGACTTACATTAACGGAAATCTGGTGTCTGACGGGGGAAAATGCACCTTCACAACCCAAAAAGCACCTGTGATCAATAACTTTAACGCTTCCAAAAAATCAGTCACTGATTTTCAAATCAACACGGAAAAATCTGAAATGCAAGTGATAAAAGCCATTGACGGAGAAATCGTTACGGAAAGGTTTTGGACAAAAGTTAAGCATGAGAATGGTTTTGTAGTATCTGACACAGAACGAGATTTACTAAAAATGACCGTCGTAAATAGATATGAAAATCAAGCTCCAGCCATCGCTTTCATCCATAATTTCAACCTAAAACAAGGAGCAATTGCCTCTTGTGTTGGGCACGATTCTCATAATATCATTGCCGTAGGTGTTGATGATCAATCAATCGCCAAAGCCGTTAATCTGATCATCGACAACAAAGGAGGTATTTCTGCCGTGGGTAAAGAATCCCAACACGTCTTAGCTTTGCCTGTGGCAGGGATTATGACTAATGCCGATGGCCCCTCTGTCGCGGCACAATATTTGGAAATAGATAATATGGTAAAAAAGCAACTAGGTACTCAGTTAGCCGCTCCCTTTATGACTTTATCTTTTATGGCGCTGCTGGTTATCCCCCAACTGAAGCTAAGTAACTTGGGACTGTTTGATGGCAAGAGCTTTGAGTTCACTCCATTATTCCGTTGACCACGTTTAATATTTGTTAAATAAATATTATTATTTGCTTTATACAATTAAGCATATTAATTTTGTGTTGTATTTGCCAAAAGAAAATCTAACCACACCAACCGATACATTTTATTTTTCTTTCTATACTTGACGTATCGGATACTTCAAAAAACATAATCTGATTTTGCATTAAAATACTATTGAAAACTAGTTTTTCTGGTTTATTTCTGGAAATCTGGCTCGATACTCACTCTTTTAAAAATTACTGAACTATGAGTTACTTCATTAAGGGATGGGGTTTACTTTTTCTACTTATGATTTTTTGTGCCGATTCATTCGCACAACAAAAACAAGTTGAACAATTACATCTGGACATCAACACCAAATCTTACGACGAAATTGCGCCGATTGTCTCACGCGATGAGCAAACCATGTTTTTTACACGACAAGGATATCCTATCTATAATAAGCAATTAATTGAAAAAGGTGTTGATTTATCAAAGACACTTAGCCCTGAAAATTACCGCAGAAAACTTTCCGAAATCTTCAGTTCTATTTCTGGTAAATCCATCACAGATGCTACTAAAAGTTCTTATAATCAGGATATTTGGGTCTCTCGAACAAAAAATACTTTGCTTGATCAAGTAAGTCATCCAGGCACTCCCCTCAACAATGCTTTCCCTAATAGTCTTTGTGCACTATATAATAATGAACAATCCGCTATTGTCATTAATCAATTTCCAGAAGAAGGAGGCATTCAGCCAGGCTTTTCTGTTTGTCACAAAAACAAATCGGGTAACTGGTCTGATCCGCAACCGATCTTTATCCAAGGAGTAGACAACAATATTGCACCGGAGGTGAGTTTGGCAGTTGCCGAAGAAGGGGAAGCCATTATTTTATCTCTTGATCATCGAGATGCATACGGCGGCAATGATTTATTCGTAGCTTTTCGGACAGGCGACAATTCTTTTGGAAAACCGATTCATCTCGGCCCTGCGGTTAATTCCCAGTCTCATGAGAAAGCGCCTTTTTTATCCAGTGATGGAAAAACAATGTTTTTTTCTTCCAATCGTCAAAATGTCATGGGTGGCTATGATTTATTTATGGTTTACAGGCTTGATGACAGTTGGACTAACTGGACGGCCCCAAAACGATTTTTATCGCCCATCAATACTTCGGCCAATGAAGGCTTTCCTTGTTTTAATAGAACTTCGGGTTATCTTTATTTTTCTTCTGATCGTAATGGATCTAGTGATATTTTCCGGGTAAGTATTGCACCACCCATTTCGGAAGAAGTACGAGTGGTGGGTAATATTTTAGATAGCTCTAAAAAGAGAAAACAAGATGCCAAGGTTTTGCTACGTTCTAAAGAAAGTGGTATTTATCAAAGCACCTTTGTCAGTACGAATGGTTATTACGAAATTGATGTTCCTATGGGAAAAACGTTTCAAATTTTAGCTCAAAAACCGGGATATCAGAGTGACCGTAAAATGCTTAATTTCAAAAAAAGTGATATTTATTTTAAAGCATTTCATATCAATTTGGCGCTTAAACCTTTAGAAGAAGGAGCGACCATCGATCTGAATACGATCTACTTTAAAAAGAGTACTGCCATTATATTACCCGAATCTTTCGAAGAGTTAGATTATCTAAGCGAAATTTTGACCCAAAATAAATCGCTCGTTATTTCAATTGAAGGACATACAGATAATCAAGGTGGAAAAAATTCTTTAAAAAGATTATCCCAAGAGAGAGCAAAAGTGATTAAAAAACATTTGATTAAAAATGGAGGGATTACTAAAGACCGAATCATTGCAGAAGGTTTTGGAGATAGCCAACCATTAAATGATAATTCTTCAGAGACACTACGGCAACAGAATCGCCGGGTAGAAATAAAGGTGGTTAGAATCGAAGCCGATGTAGAAACAGAAAATTCAACGGTATTAAAAAAATACTAATAAATAAAAACCGAACCTAGTCCTTAAAAACGCCATTATTCCTTTGATTAGAGAATAATGGCGTTTTTATTTTTCTACTTTTGGAATTATTCCACAACTTCATTAACTTTATAGCCCTAAGGAACATGAAAATAATAACTTTCACCAACACGAATTTATTCATTCGCATACTCAAACGATACCGTTCCCATTATGAAGAATCTCTCCAGTTTATTGCTGAGTGTACTGTGTTTTGTACTG